>JBCDGT010000233.1:0-5831 GCA_038750915.1 Bacteroidota bacterium | reverse complement strand
GTTTCCTTTGCAGTGCTTATGTCCAATTCTCAAGAAAATATCCCCCTGGAAGCTCCCGAACGAAGTCAGAAGGAGAAGTTTGATCGCTCCCTCCATATCTTTGCATATGTTTGGCGATACCGCTGGAAGTTCCTCCTCAGTTTCATCATTCTGGTACTGAGTAGTCTCGTCTTTCTGGTGATCATGCAATTGCCAGGCGAGGCCCTGAACATTCTCAATGGAGAGAACAAGTACGGATTAACGACGAAAGAGGTTTTCGGATTGCTGGCGGTTTTGCTGATTTTTCAAGCACCGCTTAGTTTTCTACGGGTTCGTTTACAGGCAGAAGTAAGTGAAAAGGCAATGGCTTCCCTGCGCAAAGACCTGTACGCCAAGATCCTCCGACTTAATATTCCCTTTTTCGAAAGTAACCGAGTAGGAGAACTCACTAGCCGGATAACCAACGATATCACCCAAATTCAGGGAATTTTCTCTTTGACCTTGGCGGAGTTCCTCCGTCAGATGATCATCCTCATCGGTGGTATTGTTTACATCCTCGTTACCATGATGAAATTGGCCTTGGTCAGCCTAGCTATTTTTCCCGTGGTCGTGATTGCTGCAATGCTCTTTGGTCGTTACGTCCGGAAAATGACTAAAGCTCGCCAGGAAGCCCTTGCCACCTCCAACGTCATCGTAGAAGAAAGCTTGCAAAGCATCAGTACCGTTAAAGCCTATACTAATGAGGTCTTCGAGCAAGAGCGCTACGGAAAGAGCATCGATGAAACCGTACGTATTGCCCTCAAGACGGCCAGCGCCCGGGGACTTTTTGCCGCTTTCATCGTCACGGTGATGTTTGGCGCCCTTTTTTACATTATTTACCGAGCAGTATTGCTCGTGCAGGAGGGGGTACTCCCAGTAGGTGACCTCTTCAGTTTCGTCATCTTTACGGCACTTATTGGAGGCTCCATCGCAAGCCTTGGTAATTTTTATACCGAAATCGTTTCTGCTTTGGGGGCTTCCGATCGCGTGATGGACATTCTTGATAGCGAGGAGGTGGAAGGTGCGAACCAGCCGGCACCTGCGGCCGCGCAAAAAGAACCTGCTCTCGCTAATCCTCCCAGCCTTAGTGGAGATATCCATTACGAGAATGTCCTTTTTCATTACCCTACCCGTCCAGACGTAGAAGTGCTGAAAGGGATTGATTTGCGTATTGAGCCTGGCCAAAAAGTAGCCCTGGTGGGGGCTAGTGGTAGTGGTAAATCAACGATTTTAAAGCTGTTGTTGCGGTTTTATCCGCTGGTTAGTGGCCAAATTACGGTAGACGGCAAGAACATTGAGGATTACGCCCTTCAAGATTTCCGAGATGACCTGGCCCTAGTGCCGCAGGAAGTACTCCTTTTCGGAGGGACAATCCGTGAAAATATCGCTTACGGCGATTTGTCAGCTACGGACGAAGCCATTCGGGAAGCTGCCCGGCAGGCCAATGCGCTCGACTTTATCGAAGCGTTCCCGGAAGGCTTTGATACGGTGGTAGGAGATCGAGGCATCCAACTTAGTGGTGGACAGCGTCAGCGGGTTGCCATTGCCCGGGCCATTTTGAAGAATCCCAGTATTTTGCTGCTGGATGAAGCAACCAGTAGCCTTGATGCGGAAAGCGAAAGAGTGGTACAAGAAGCTCTCAATCGCCTGATGGAAAACCGTACCAGTATTATCATTGCCCACCGTTTAGCCACCATCCGGGAGGTAGACCGGATTTACGTCATCGAAAACGGAACCATCGTTGAAGCCGGTACGCACGAAGAACTGAGCGATCGTCCCGGAGGAGCCTATTCAGCCCTTGCACGCTTACAATTTGAGCCACTAGCCGAATGATCCAGTCGCACGTATCGCTCCAACGTTTCAATACTTTCGGTCTTCCGGCTACGGCGGAAAACTACTTAGCGCTGACGAACCTGGAGCAGTTGGTTTCATCGGAATTCAAACAGGCACCAAACCTAGTATTGGGTGGTGGTAGCAACTTACTACTGCTGGATGAAGTACCAGGACTTACGGTCCACGTACAACTCGGTGGGGTGAAAATTCTGGGCGCGGCCGCAGGTGCTGGCCAAGGTGTTGAACAAAAAAAACTGAAGCCTGACCTGCTTGTTCGAGTTGGGGCAGGGGTAGACTGGAACCAATTTGTCCGGTACACGATCGATCAGGGGTGGTACGGACTAGAGAACCTTATCCTGATCCCCGGAACGGTGGGCGCAGCACCCGTACAGAATATCGGTGCCTACGGCGCCGAAGTGGCTGAAAGGATCGTAGCGGTACACGTATGGGAGTATGGCCACGGCGCTCAGGTGCTAAGTCCAGAAGAGTGTGCTTTTGGTTATCGGGACAGCCGTTTCAAACATGAGCCGGGCCGTTTCCTGATTACCGCCGTAGACCTTCGCCTCAATGGTGAACACGAGCTTAAGACCGGTTACGGAGCCATTCAGGCAGAGTTGGAGCGACTAGAGATTACCTCCCCTACGCCCGCTGACGTGGCCCTGGTGGTCACCAACATTCGCCGGAGTAAACTACCCGACTGGTTTTTCTATGGCAATAGTGGTAGCTTCTTTAAAAACCCGGTGGTGGCCCGTACTCACTACGAGCGCTTAAAGGCGGATTATTCCGAATTGCCCGCCTATCCCATCGACGCAGCTCACGTGAAACTACCCGCTGGGTGGCTCATCGATCAAGCGGGCTACAAAGGAAAGCGAAGTGGGCCAGTGGGGACCTACCGGCACCAAGCCCTCGTAATGGTCAATCACGGTGGGGCTTCCGGCCAGGAGGTATTAGCGTTTAGCCGGGAAATACAAGCGGTGATTAAACAAAAATTCGACGTTGACTTGGAAAGAGAAGTCCGTTTAATCGGTAAGGAAACCAATGGATAATCCACCACTTCTTGTCACCATCATCCTTGCGGCTGGTGAGTCTCGACGGATGGGAGAACCAAAGTTGTTTTTGCCAATTCGCGGCGAATCGATGCTCAGGAAGGCTGTTTTTGCCGCCTTGGACTTGGGGCATCCCTTAGTCGTTGTCACCGGCGCCTATCATGACCAAATTAAGGACCACCTTTCGGACATCGATGGTCTTCAGTTGGTATTTAATCCCGCTTGGTCAACGGGTATGTCGACTAGTATTGCCTGTGGCATTGAAGTAGCATTGAGCTACCAACCACGGGGATTTTTTATTACACTAGCCGATCAACCTAGCATGAGTGTAGAATCTTTGGGGGCAATTGATGCCATCTTTCTCGAAGACCAATCTAGAATCGTAGCTACTTACTACCCTGAGCGCCTTGGTGTCCCGGCCATTTTTCCCGCTCGTTACGCCGACCAATTGCTTAACGGAAAAGGCCCCAACGGTGCCCGCCAACTGATCGCCGCGGCCGGAGGTAGGGTGAAGGCCGTAAAGTTTCACGTTCCACCAATCGATATTGATACACCAGAAGAATACCAGCGGTATATGTCGGAATACCAAAGAACCAAAGAACCAAAGAACAAATAATACCAACCCACTAAACCTCTAGCCCGCCAATTCTCCTTGTGTCGTCCGGGTAGGAGGACGTTGGAAATCAACTTCTATTTTATACTGTTCTCCTATACCGCGTACCAAGGGCGTAAACATCGTATTCATCAAATCCTGTGCTTGGGTCTTTGCCCGACTCATGATATTGCTTTCGATGGCTTCCGCCCGGAAGGCTTCTCGGAGGCTATTGACTCCTTCGTTGATGTTAACACTCTCCAACTCCCGCATCCATCCGATGTCTAGTTTTTCTAATTTGGGATGCACCTCATGGCTCAGGATGGTTGGCTCCGGTAACGTAATGCGGACAGTCTTGGAACTTTCGTCTAGGCCAATTTCGAAATAATCCGTCAGGCGAAAACCAACTTTGAGGATGGAGATGGCCGTGATCTCTACGTCGGTTTCAGAAACGTTGATGCCCCAGATGGAAGTTTGCAGTTGCTTGTTGATTCCTTTTTTGTCCCGCACCTCGATGGTGGCCAATTCCCCGATAACGTTTTCGACTTTTTCTTGAAACAACCCCTTGCTTTTACTGAAATCGTCAATGGCCGCTCGTTCCGCCATCCGCTCCATCATCGGCCGGAGAGCTTCACCGGTGGCAATTTTACAAGGGTTGTCAACATCCGCTCCCTTGGCGATGATGTTTCCGTTGCGGGTCCGGATCACTGCAGCTATTACCTTATTAACCATGAAGCAGGTGTAATTCGAGGCCACCTCCTCAAATATTTCGGTTAGTTTCTTACCACCTTCTTCGTACCAGGTCTCGTAAAGCGCTGCTGTGGAATCCCGTAAGCGCATGAAATCAAGATAATAAAAGTCGGTCAGAGCTGGATGCTGTCGTTCGTACTCCCGCAGCACTTCCACGCGTAAGCTATCGTTGAGGCCCATCCGGTTACTGACGTGCTGTAGAATGTCAGTATTAATGTCGTAAACCACCTGATCGAATTCACGCCGATAACGACGAGGGTTCTGCAGGATGCGCAGTGCCGTTTCAGGATCAAGGTTCATTTTGAAATCCGCGGGCATGTACTGTAGTTGGTACTCCGCTGGTTTTGCCAGGAAACTGCCCGGAGCGCCCCGGTAGTATTTATAAGCCAGCACACCCATGATGCCACAGATAAGGGCGACGATGATCCACTGCGTCCTGCTGATGCCCTGCGGGGCCGATGTTCTTGGTACTTGTCCTTCCATTTTTTGCGTTTAGCGTCGTGGCGTAAAATTTTACCGTTTAAAAAATATACAAACTAATTTGCCTGATTACCCAAGCGCCAATAAACTCCTAGCTCCTAGCTCCTAGCTCCTAGCTCCTATTAACTCATACAAATGTACGGCTTGTACGGCCTCGGCTACATCATGAACGCGTAATACATCAACTCCTTGCTGGAGGGCAAATAGGTGGAGGGCGGTAGTGGCGGGAAGGCTTTCTGCAGCAGTGATACCCAGTGGACGCCAAATGGACGACTTTCTACTGATGCCCAATAAAAGGGGAACACCCAGTTCTTTAAACGCATGGAGATGGCGTAAGAGCTCATAGTTCTGTGCCACCGTTTTACCGAAGCCCCAGCCAGGATCGACGAGGATATCATGGACGCCGGAGGACCGGAGCGCGACGAGCTTTTGGGCGAGAAAATCCCAGACTTTAGTGACAACTTCGTCTCCGTAGCTGTCGGTTCGCTTTTGCATATCTGCGGGCTTCCCGGGCATGTGCATCAGGACGTAGGGAACCCGAAGTTCGGGTAGGGAAGGGAAGAGGTCGGGGTCGAGGTTGCCGGCACTGATATCGTTGATCATTGCCGCTCCTGCCGCTACAGCAGCCCGGGCGGTAGCCGCGTAAATGGTGTCGCAGCTCACGTAACTTTTCGGGAAAGTGGCGGATATAGCTGCAATTATTGGTAATACCCGCTCCATTTCTTCTTCGGCGGAAATTAGGGTGGCTCCAGGGCGACTGCTCATGCCTCCTACGTCAAGGAAAGTAGCGCCCTCCTCCAGCATTTTTCCGGCTTGATCTACGGCCTGTTGCACACTATCCACCCGGCTGTCCGCGTAGAAACTGTCGGGAGTAGCGTTGAGGATGCCCATTACCAGTGGACGGGTAGCGCTGAGGAGGCGGCCATTGCAATTTAGGGTCATGGCAAACGGATTGCGAGCCGTAAGTTAGGAATGACCATTAACTTGCGAACCATAACTTGCCACTTAACAACTCGTAAATTGTTGCTGGCAACCTATTCAACTTGCCGTATACTGAACAAAATATCCGTGGCCTGGCGATCAATTTTTTGCGCCAGCATTACAAACTGCGC
>JBCDGT010000232.1:0-5854 GCA_038750915.1 Bacteroidota bacterium | reverse complement strand
TGCGCTAAAGCGGCACAAAAGTAAAGTATATTTACGAATCGTGCAATAGTTAACTCAGGAGAATTATTAGGTGAGCTACCTCAACCGGGCGTCGATGAGAGCGATTCGATCCTTATTTGAATGTAGTCTGGTGCCTATTTATCGAGGTAGATGCTTATGCTTTTAGACGCTGCCCTTTTAGGATGCCGGTATCCTAAAAGGGCGAAGCCCGTCTAAAAGCGCAACGTCTAACACAACCTCTATTTAGGCTTATACCGGGCACCGGCTAAAATTTGCTGTCCATCTTCGATTCGGAGGAGTTCTTCCATACTTACGCGAGGGTTCGCCTTCACGTAGGCCGCCACAATTTGCTCGCCGAGATAGTTGACGGCTTGCCCCGGAGATTCGGCGGGCATCCCGGGGCTGCTCGGGGCTGGCTGGGTGAGCTTACGGATCAGATCGGCATTCGTTTCGTACAACTGCCTTTCCTTTTGTAAATGGGCATAAATGCGAATTTCGTTCTCCCACAACCAAGTCATTTCCTCCTCCGAGACTTCGTGGATCACGTGGTCCGGCACTTCGGGTAATACTCTGTTCAATAAGTAAAGGATTTTACCCTCATAAATAAGGTAGTCGATTAGCCGTCCGGAACGAGGGGCTGGCAGGTAGTCTGAGATGAGCACCCGCATGAGCTTTGTGCTTAGGTGTTCAGGGGTGTAGCTCCGGGTGAGGTAGGAAGAAAAGATGGGCTCACGCGGATCTACGGCTTCGTAATTATAGCCAGGGCCGAGAAAAAAATCGAGGCCGACGGCTAGATTACCATCGCCGTAAAGGAAACCGGCTAACTCGAATTGTGCCAGGTAGGCTACTAGGGTGTCTGGGACGGGAGCAGCAGGGAGGTAATACCTGTAGTAGCGGAGGGCTTGTTGTAAAGCTTGTCGTTGTTCTTCCAGGATAGTGGCGGGAAACTGCAGCTGAACTTCTTGGTCAATCTCTTTAACTAAGGGGAAAGTCAGGAAGGCCTTTATGATGTCGGTTTGCTCCTCTGGGCTAAAATCACCACGGCGCAATGGAATAATATGGGTAAGGTAGACGTCGGCGAATTCCCCGTATTCCTGATCTAAGGCTTGTAGACCTGCCAACAACTGGCCAGTGTCAAGAGCCATGAGGCTACGATCAAAGCGCAATACCTCTAGCGGAGCATTCACATTGCTGACGTCGGGCGGCGGTAATTCCTCGTCTCCGGTACAAGACCAAAAGCTAAGTACGATCAATAGGGTACTAACCGTTAATTTTGCGTTCACTTCCATAAGCTGGCTCAACTCCGGATCCTCCGGTTGGTTTGGGTAAATCAGTCAAAGTAATAAACCAACGCCCCGTATGTTCAAAAATTTCAACACCGCCCTAGTGGCAAGCTTGTTCCTGGCCTTCTTCCTTTGCTCTTTCTCCGCTTCGGCCCAGCGCGATCTGCGATTCGGTATCCAGATCAGCCCGACCTTCAGCGGGATGAGCACGAACGATAACTTGATTAACCGGGATGGTTCGAACTTGGGCCTTAAACTGGGCGTGATCGGAGAGTTTTACTTCAGCGAAACCTACAGCATTCACTCCGGCATCGGCTTCCACTTCAATACCGGCGGTACTCTTTTTTACGAGAACCAGTTCACGAACGTAAACATTTGGCAGGAATCATTGGAGGAAGCTTTCCCCCCTAACGTACTACCCGACTCCATTAGCGGAGGTTTGGCCTACAAGAGTGATTTGCAGTATCTCGAAATTCCTATTGGGCTAACCCTACGTACCCGCGAGTTTGGCTACATTCGTTATTACGTACGCCCTGCCCTGCACCTGGGCATTCTCACCCAGGGGCGCGGTAGCCTAAAGAATGCTGGTTTTGCTGATGATGAAGAAGACTTCGATATTGGTAAGGAAATAAACGGCCTAAATTTGAGCTGGAGCCTCGGTGCTGGAATTGAATACAGTATTTCCGACAATACGGCGCTCGTTGGTGGTTTGGCCATACAGTCCGGTTTTGCTGACGTGACAACGGATAAAGGAACCAGCGTAACCCGACAGGGGCGGAATCCCACCGAAGATGACAGTAGAGGAAGAATAAACGTCATCGTGGTTTCCCTGGGGATTATGTTCTAACACCTTGCTATCGCATCCATTTTTTGCACCTGCGACCGCGCAAAATTGGCGTTTGGTAGTTATTAATTGGCATGCTATCCAACGCAGAAAGTACCAACTACCAATTATCAAATATGACTAACACGGGCGCAAACGCAGGTGCTAGCCTTAGTAAATGAGCTAAGAAGAGCAGGTAGGGACTATCCTAAAACCTGGGTAGCTTCTTTACGCACTGCCATTTGGGCCAGCCCGACGGGATCCTCAGGCTGCCGGCTGCTCATGAGGCGGAGGCGACCGGCGACTTGCTCTCCCGTCTCTGCTCCTTCGGCCGCCCGTACGATCAGTTGACTCACGTTATCGCGGGCTTGCAGTAGGATGGACCAGAGGGCTTCCGATACGTAAATCTGTTGGGTAACGTTGTATTCGAACTCTTCGCGGATGGTCAGTAAAAGAGTGGCGGTATATTCCTTTGCGCTACTGCCAACCGGGGCAGGCAAGCGCAGGAGTAAGTTTGGTACGTTGATGCGTTCCAGCATCAAGGTTAGACGTTCGCAGGCCTGCAGCCGCAAGGCGTCAGTATTTTCCTTCGTCTTACCGTCCGCTACCACCGGAGGGGTGTCGAGCCGTTTGGCCAGGGCAACGGTGGTGTCCTTTAGCTGCTTGAGAGCGCCATTGATAACGACAGCGAAGGCTACGATGGCCAGGGCCAGTAGTAGCACGAAAAGAAAGATGGCGGTAGTTGTGGTCATGTGAATTTTTCTCCGGAGAAGGCTCTAAAGGAAGGTATGGGGCAACCATGCGCGGGTCGCCGTTGTTAAATGCTCACCAAAGGTAATCCTTGTATTTTTACCGACTCAAAAATTAAACATGAGCGCTGAAGTTCCGACTACCACATCCGCCCCAGCAACCGCTAAGAGCCCGATTTCCATTACTGCTCCGGCCATGGAGCAATTGCAAGCCCTCCGCAAAGAATTGGGGGTAGGCGAAGACCACTTTCTCCGGGTAGGCGTCCGCGGCGGCGGCTGCTCTGGCTTCGAATATCAGCTGGGCTTCGATTTGCCAGAGGCGGACGATAAGCAGTATGATATTGGTGGCGAGACTATTCTGATGAAAGCTGGTCATGCCCTTTATTTATTAGGTATGGAGATTGACTGGGCCACCGGCCTCGATAATCGTGGCTTTACCTTTAACAATCCTAACGCTAAGGAAACCTGTGGCTGTGGCTCTAGCTTTAGTGCCTAGTCGGGATGTCTACATTTTCTTTTGGCCAATTACTTCCTCCTCCAGTAACGACTCGTAGGGGCATTCCTTTTTACCACGAAAAGACGGAGGCAGAATTTAAGGAGGATGTTTACGAGCGCTACGATGAATTGGTTACCCGCCAAACCGCGCTCCACTTGGCTGACGAGCTGCACGGCGATTACCCCTTTGCTCCTTTACTTAACTATTTGCTGAAATGGTTGCTGGAGGGCGATAGGCTCGCGGTGGCCGACCTGGGTTGTAGCGTTGGCCGTATTGCTGCGGAAGTGTCTAGTCGCCACCCCAGTTGGGATGTCTATGGGATAGATTTAAGCTACCAGATGTTAAGGCAAGGGCAGGATTTCTGGGTTAGCGAACAGACGCTACACCCTAACCTGGTGCGTTATGGTTGGGGTACGCCCCATCTTGCGGGCCATCGAATTGACAACCTCCACTTTGCCCTGGCAAGGGCGGAAAGCCTTCCTTTCCCTGACGCCTCCCTAGACGTGATCATCAATACTTTCTTGATCGACCGGCTTCCGAACCCCACTTCCGTATTTACGGAATGGCGGAGGGTTTTACGTCCCGGAGGCCGGGTCCTTACCGTGAGCCCACTCAATTTTTTACGCGCGGATAGTTGGCGAATGGCGCACCCTCCGGTAAAAATTTTACACCATTTACAGAAGCATAACTGGCAGTTGTTGGACTGGACGGACCCCCTGACTTTGGCGGAACCCATGGATGCCAGGGGGAATAGTGTAAATTGGCAATGCTTGGCCTTTGTCGTGCAATAACTGCTAACTTATGGTAGAGCCATAGGATACTTTGTCGGAACATCGTATTACTATCCTTATATTTGCCATAATTACGTGGTTTTACCCCTGCCACTTTTCTACAAACCGATTTTAAGTTACCAATCCCAATGACTACTCTTTTCCTCCGCAAACAGCGGTGGTGGTAAGCTCACTCTCTACGGCTTGTCATTCTCTACCCATTTACCACCATTTTCAAGTAATCTCACTCACGGTATGAACCGTACTTTACCCTCTATCCTGGCCGGATGGCGTTTGCTCTTTTTCCTTTGCGGACTGAGCAGCTTCGCCTTCAGCGGCACCTTATTAGCACAGACGCCTATTTTTCTGGATCAGGCGCCACCAGACGAAATGGTGGATTGTTTCGGAGACCTTCCCGATGGTCCCGGTTTGCGGGCAGAAGTGCTTAATGCAGAAAATAATTTAGACACCATCCTTGTCTTTCCTGTGGATGAGTTTTCCACACCCGATGCGCCCTGTGTCGGTGGCTTTGTTACGAGAATCTGGGCAATAAGGGATGCGGCTGGGGCAGCTCAGCAAAGCCAGACCATTAGCTTTGGAGCTGCAGGGGATGAAGATGGGCCAACCATTAATCTTGATATTCTACCAATTATCAACGATACGGTAGACTGCCGCTCGGTTAATGAGGTAGGAGACCCCGATAGCTACGCAAGGTGGCTGGGAGATCGCCGGGTAGCTATAGCCGTTGCCGCTACCCCCGGCTGCGCCCCCATCGAATCTATTACCGATAATGCACCTACTGAACTGGTGGGTTTTGATTGTAACGATCGCTTAGAAGTGACTTTTGTCGTGGTCGACCTCTGCGGTAGGATGACGGCCATGGACTTCAGTTATAGCACCGTAGATACTACTGGACCGGTTATCGTGGGAGCGGTTAATGAAACCATTCGACTAAGTTGTGAGGACTTTATTCCCGACCCGCCAACCGTAACGGTAGAAGATTGTGACACGATACCCACCCTGATGGTTAACCTCGAGTCTACGCAGCTAATGGACGGTAGTTGCCGGCAGTACGATTACGACATTACCCGACAATACCTCGCCATGGATGCTTGTGGTAATATGACCACGGTAACGACTATCATCGAAGTAAGGGATACTGAACCACCAAACTTTCGACGACCACCTACCCAAAACCTCGACTGTACTCAAGATCCATTCGATCTGGATTTAACTGGCCGCCCTTCCGATTTTACGGATAATTGTACGCCGATAGAAGATCTCGAAGTAAGCTTTACCGATGAGATTATCAGCGATGCCGTTTGTAGTAATAGCCTCAACGTGGAGCGCACCTGGCGGGTTACGGATGCTTGTGGCAATAGCCGGATCCGCCTTCAGATCATTCGGGTGCGAGATACGCAAGCGCCAAATTTCACCGCTCCGGCGGATACCCTGATGGTAGACTGTGCTAATTTTGCCAGTACCAGTGTTACCTCCACGCCCACGAACCTAGAGGACAACTGTGACCCCACGGTTAATCTTAGTTTTGAAGATGAAATTTTTCCAGGTAATTGTGCCGGCACCTTTGCCGTAGAGCGTACTTGGCGCATTTTCGATGATTGTGGCAATGATCGTTTTACCACCCAATACATTGAGGTTGTTGATACGACCATGCCCGTATTTACAACCAACCCCACGGATTTGGTTACCAGCTGTAATGGTGGCTTCGGAGC
>JBCDGT010000231.1:0-5875 GCA_038750915.1 Bacteroidota bacterium | reverse complement strand
TCTACAATTGTTCTTATGCACATCCTTCTCCTTTCCGCAACTCCTTTCGAAATTCAACCCACGGTGGAATGGCTCCGCGCTCGAGCAATAACGGAAACGGGCAACCTACTAGATTTCGGACACCTGAAGGTTGAGGTACTCTTCACTGGCGTAGGGCAAATGGCTACGGCTTACACCTTGGGCAGGCGCTTTGGTTCCGCAAGCATTCCTCAATTAGCCATTCAAGCGGGGGTTGGCGGAGCCATTGACCCTAAGCTAAAGTTAGGCGAAGTAGTGCGCATTACCAGCGAACGCCTGGGGGATTTGGGAGCAGAAAACCAGCAACAAGAACACCTTAGCATGGGCGAAATCGGGCTTTTTCCTGGCCTCCCTTTCGATCAGCGGGAAGTATTATCCTTACCCGATGGCTATCCTTCCTTACCCTTTCCGGAGTGTGCAGGGTTGACCGTCAATCGAGTAAACGGTTCGGCTGTGGGCATTGCGAAAATGCGCACACGCTTTCCTGAAGCCCAGGTAGAAAGTATGGAAGGCGCCGCCTTTTTCTATGCTTGTCTACTTCAAGGCATCGAGCCACTACAACTGCGGTCCATCAGTAATTACGTAGCGCCCCGCAACCGGGAAGCTTGGAAATTAGCGGAGGCCATTCAATCGCTAAATGAACAGTTGCAGCAAGTGCTTACCTCCTTTATTGCTCCAGCGAGCAAGGAAGCGATTACTAGGGATTAATTCCGGTGCTTCTTTGCTAGCAAAAGGGTTTCCCGCTTACGACTTAGATGCCTTCAGTGTATTCACTAGTAAGGAAACAACGGTCATCGGGCCAACACCACCGGGTACGGGAGTCATGGCCGAGACCTTCCCTTCTAGACCGGCGTAGTCCACGTCTCCGCAGAGCCGGTAGCCGCGTTTTTTGCTGGCATCTTCTACCCTGTTGATGCCTACGTCAATAATAACAGCTCCTTCCTTAACCATATCAGCAGTTACCATTTCCGGCCGACCAATCGCCGCTACGAGAATATCTGCCCTACGGGTGTGTGAGAGCATGTCTTCCGTACGGCTGTGGCACATAGTTACAGTAGCATTCCCAGGGTTTCCTTTACGGCTAAGTAGAATCGTCATGGGGGTGCCAACAATATTTGAGCGGCCGAGTACCACCACTTCCTTACCGCTCGTTTCGACGCCGTACCGATCTAGCATGGTCATGATACCATTTGGGGTGGCGGGTAGATAGGCATCAAGGCCCAAGGTCATTTTGCCGATATTGACGGGGGTAAAACCATCTACATCCTTGTGGGGGCTAATGGCCAAATTGACCGCATCTTCGTCGATATGATCGGGCAAGGGTAGTTGGACGATGAAACCATCAATGTCCGGGTCTTCGTTTAATTGTTCAACGATTTCCAATACTTCGGCTTGAGTAACGCTACTATCTCTACGCACTAAGGTGGAACGAAAGCCTACCTGTTCGCAGCTGCGGACCTTGTTGCGTACGTATACTTCTGAAGCAGGGTTTTCACCAATCAGTACCGCCGCTAAGTGCGGTATTTTTCCATCCGCCAGGCGAATCTGGTCCACTTCTTGCTTTAATTCTTCTTTAATTGTCGCCGCTAGGGCCTTTCCGTCCAATACTTGCATCTAGATTTTCGTTTTCGCCAAAGATAGCCGCAACAATGATTTTGTCGCATGTACGCGCCTGGCATTTGAGCGCTACTGCTACCTTTGAGGTCAGATATCGCCGCTTTCGCCTCCACCCCTTCTTTTCCTAAGGGGTGATTCAACTTGCTGGCACTGTGTATTCCGTCTTTCAACATCCCACAAATGCCCCACCGCTACTTTCGTCTATTTTTTTTCTTTCTCGGTTTTGTTGGTTGCTTCGCTGGTGTCGAGGCCCAAAATATTCGTATCTCTCAAGGAGGAACGGTGAGCAGTTGTACCGGAGAATTCACCGATGCTGGTGGGGCCGGAGGGAACCACTCTTCCCCCGGTCAAAGTCAAGAAATCACCTTATGCCCTAGTGGTGGCACTGGCACCCACATCGAGTTGTTATTTTCGGAGATTGATCTTGATGGAACCATGACCATCTTTAATGGCCCTAATAATACGGAGCCCATACTGACCACCCTTACGGGAGCTGACAACGGAATCGCCTTCCGCGCCCGTGCCACTGCAGGAAATGGCTCCGGTTGCCTAACCATTCGGTTTGAAAACAACGGCAGCACTAGTCGCGCAGGGTGGGTAGCCTCCATCAACTGTGTGGCCGCTTGCCAGCCAATCGAAGCAGTGCTGGTTAGTGCTAATCCCGCTCCTCAACCCGACCTACTTGGCTACATTGATATATGCCCCGGAACGGAAGTCACTTTTTCCGGCCGCGGTAATTATCCCGAAAACGGAGATGTATACAACCAAAGTGACGCCACTTCCACCTTCACCTGGAACTTCCAAGACGGTACCGTTGCGACGGGCCAAACCGTTACCCACACCTTTGAAGAAGCTGGTGGATACGCCGTGCAACTGCTAATTGAGGACAACCGAGCCTGCCGTAATTCCAATAGAATTTCACAGCGCGTCCGGGTTGCTCCTCCACCGATCTACGACCGGATTGCCAACATCCCTACTACTATATGTGTCAACGATGAGGTTCCGGTTACTCTTGGTAATTCCAGGAATCCAGGCTCTATCGAAATCAATCCAGTGGCTCAGGAATTTTCTTTTAATACCAGTCAAACCTTTAGTGAGACCACCCGCTTGCCCGATGGAACGGGCGTAGAGTACAGCAGCCCCTTGCTATTCTCCAACTTCAATCCGGGCCAAACCCTCGAACAGAGTGCCGATTTAGTACGTATTTGCGCCGTCATGGAGCACAGCTATTTGGGGGATCTAGATATTTGGATTCAGTGCCCCAATGGAAATCGTCTCGACCTACTACGCTACATACCTGGTAATGACGTCGCCGGACAAGAACTCGGACAAGCAGACAAGGACACAAACGACCCTGATATACCGGGTACTTACTGTTGGACAGCTTCCGCCCCTCGTACTATGACCCAAGCTGTTACCTTCCTAGGAGTTGGTGATGACGAAATGCTACCAAGCGGCGATTACGCTTTTGAAGGTAATGTTAACGCATTGGTAGGTTGCGACCTCAACGGAGAATGGAGTTTGCACGTACAAGACAATCTTCCCGCCGATAATGGTACCATTTTCGAATGGTCCATTGAATTCGCTAACGATGTTTACCCCGACCAGGAGACCTTCTCCGTTCCCATTCAAAGTCTTCAGTTCGTACCTGGGCCTAGCTACCGCTTTTTCTCTACCGACAGCGTAGTTCTCGCTTCTTCAAATCCAGGACCACGTAGTGTGGTAATTTCTTCAATAGATGAATTTTTCTGTACCTACGATACGACCATCGTTTTTAACGTCGCGCCCCCTTTCGATCCCGCTTGTTCTACTTGCGGGCCCTTAGTTACTCGCAGCCAAATGGATACTTCGATTTGCCGGGGAGAAAACTTCACACCTAACGTTGCCCGGACCGATTTAATGGATACCGTAATCGTCTGGGAAGCCACCTTAGCGGCTCCTTTCAGCAATAATCTTTACGGATCATCCTCAGAATCATACAACTCCCTGATCGACGTCACGGCACATTCTCCTACGCAAATTGCGGACGTCAATCAGGTCATTGAGTCCGTTTGCCTCAATTTGGAGAATGCAGGAGATCTTAGTGACATAACCATCGAATTAGTAGCTCCAAATGGCCGCAGCCTTACCCTATTAGAAAATTTTGGAGGCAACGGAGAAGACCTGAGTCAAACTTGTTTCAGCCCTACGGCCACAATGCCATTAAGTAGTGGTACGGCCCCTTACACTGGTACTTTTCAAGCTACCGGTGGTGGTTGGACGGCCTTTAACACCAGCAATGTAAATGGTAGTTGGCAACTGCGGGCCTGGGACGCTGCGGGCAATGATGTCGGACAATTCATTAGTTGGAATATGTCCCTTCGTTATGACCTTGCTCCAACTTATCAGTGGACCCCCAATGACGGCTCGCTGTCCTGTGTCGACTGTCCCAGCCCCACCATAACACCTACCGCTGCGGGCACTTATACCCTGAACGTGACGACGGCCAATGGCTGTACGGATCAGGCCATCGTTACCGTTGACTTCAACGCCTTAGACATTATGGTTTCCGAAACCATTACGTCACCGAGTTGCCCGGGCCAATCAGACGGTGAAATTGACCTCACCGTTACCGGCTCCGAACCTTCTTACAACTACCTATGGGAAGATGGCTCCACTACACAAGATCGCAACGGCCTTGCGGCGGGCTCCTATCAAGTAACTATAACCGACAGCAACAACTGCCGACAGGAAGAAAGCTTTACCCTCACTGATCCTAACGGGCTCAGCCTGACGGAGGATGATGTTATTGACGTTAGTTGCAACGGCGGTTCCGACGGTCAAATTTTGGTTACTACCAGCGGAGGAACCCCTCCTTATTCTTACCTCTGGGACGACCCCAATGCCCAGATTGATGAAGACGCAGGTGCCTTGACTCAGGGTACTTACACATTGGTCGTAACTGATTCTCGCGGATGTACCGCGAGACTTACCGCCACGGTAGACGAGCCATTACCCATTACCATTACCTTCCGTAATTACCCCGTCTCTTGTAGGAATGGCGACGACGGGCGCGCGGTAGCCGTCGCCGCCGGCGGCAATGGCGGGTATACCTTCTCCTGGCAAACTGGTGCCAGCCAGGACAGCATTTCCGGATTGGCCAGTGGTCCCTTCGACGTAACAGTAATGGACCAACAAGGCTGCATGGCCACCGCCACTACCATGATCGACCAACCTGCGGATGCGCTCACCGCAACCGTGACGCAAACCGCACTCGGGTGCTTTGACACCCCAACTAACGCAGCCAGTGTTGCCGCCATGGGCGGCACCACACCCTATCGCTACAACTGGAGTAACCTCGAAACCTCCATGGATGCTACAGCCCTGCCCGCCGGTCCCACCACGGTCACCGTTACGGACGCCAATAATTGTGAAGAAGTACTGCCCATCGACATCGATCAACACCCGGAGGTAACCGCCAATTTATTAGCAACCTCTCCTAGCTGTAACGACCGAACGGATGGACAAATGGGTGCTGCACCAATTGGCGGTGTAGGTATGAATGACAACGATTATACCTTCCAGTGGTCCACGGGCGAATCGTCGATTGTCATTACCAATCTTCCGGGTAATACCCTCTATCGACTGACGGTAACGGACCCCATTGGTTGTAGTGGAGAGGTAGAGCGCTTTTTGGCCGCTCCCCCTCGTATTTCACTGACCGCTACCGAGTTGCCCGTCGACTGTTTTGGCAACAGTACTGGCGGACTGACGATCTCCAATATTACCGGGCCAAACCTTGGCAATTTCAATTTACAGTGGAGCGTCGAAGCCAACTTCAGCACCAACGCTACTATCGCCAACCTGCCAGCGGGGGATAACTATGGCCTGCAAATCACGGATAATAGCGGCTGTACCCTTGACACCTTACTGCGGATTAGCCAACCACCTGAACTGGTTCCTAACCTCGACAAAGTTGACGTTGCGTGTTTCGGAGATATAAACGGCAGTATTACCGCAATAGGTACCGGAGGAGCTGGTTCTTACCAGTATGCCTGGAGTACCGGTAGTAACCAAAACCAGATTGTCGGCTTAGCGGCCGGTGATTACTCCTTAAGTCTCTCGGACGCCAATGGCTGTGAAACGATTACCTCTATCCCTATCCTCGAGCCAGCGCCCATCACCATTTCTGCCGTCGGCGATCCCGCATTATGCGAAGGTGAAGCAACTGGGGTCGTTACTGTCACCGGCGGCGGTGGAC
>JBCDGT010000230.1:0-5887 GCA_038750915.1 Bacteroidota bacterium | reverse complement strand
TGTGGTAATCCAGTAGCAATTCTGGGCCAGCCTGGCTTTTCTTCCAGGAGATCAGAATGCTTATTAGATTATCACGCCAGATAGCGTAACTTTCCGATCCACTAAAGAACCACTTTCACCATGCCCATTACGGACCCTGCTGCTCTGCCTATCCTACCCGGCAATGAAGACTGGTTCGGTGCTACCGGGCCGGAGGCGTACGACCAACAGTTAAGCGGTGCTTTCACGCAATCCGCCCTCTGGGAGAAAACCTCTGTTGCCGCTACTTCAACAGGAGAAGCTTCTTGGCAAGTAGGCGCTTACGTAAATTCCGGCACCAATGCGGCCATTAATAAATACGCCCAAGAAGAATTCGCGGGTGGTGCAGAAGCCTTACTCTTCCGACTTTACCGCCAGCCTGGCCCCCTTGACTTGGCGCAACTCCTGGAGAATATTCCGGCGGACAAAATCTCCCTGCACTGTTCGCTGCGCTACCCAGGACAGGACCCTGCTGAGTTGTTTCGAGACTTAGTCCACTACCTCCGTAAAGCCGGCTACCAGTTAGGTGATATTCAGGGATCGGTGGATTTTGACCCTTTGTTGGATTGGTCCGACCCACCTTTCCCTCCGCTGATTCGGTTGCTATACTTCGTTTCCCGCTGGATGCCTCACTTTCGCGTGCTGCAGGTAAACGCGGCGGGCTTCAATAACGGGGTAACTACTGCCGACGTAGAGTTGGCCCTTGCCGTCGCTAAGGGAATCGAATACTTGCGGCAGACCAAAGAGCGTGGCTATCCGCCCGCCCTTGCCAATCGGCATCTCAAATTTGCCTTTTCTGTAGGGACTTCTTTCTACGGCGATGTCGCCAAACTTAGAGTGTTTAGGGGCCTATGGACCCAGGCCCTAGCGGAAGAATTTGGCCTCGAGACACCACCTCCCACGCAGATATCCGCTCATACGGACGTAGCGACCTTAACGCAAGGCCCGGAACAAAACCGATTACAGCTCGCCCTACAGGGGCTCGCCGCCGTCCATGGTGGTGCCGATCTGCTTTTTCTGGCCCCCATCGAACGGGTCGATCAGCCCCCTTCTCCCGTTGGTAGAGAAACAGCCCGTCGGCTCCAGTTACAGTTACGAGGAGCAGGCTTAGGGGCGATTCCGCTTGACGAAACCTATTTAGCAGCCCTGTCCGACAAGCTTAGCATCGCCGCGCAAAGGCGGCTACAACACATCAAAGCCCAGGGAGGCTTCGCTCAGGCGACCGAATTCTAGTGCAAACGTCCCCTCTTTTAGGTAAATCAGCGCCCAAGCCGTTTATTTACTCCGGACCCTACCCTCCCTCCATGTACCGATTCCTTTCTTTTCTTTTTCTACTCTGTTGTGCTTGTGGTACCCCCACAAGCGATGCTACAGCAGAACCACCAAGTGACCAAAAGATGCCCACTATTAGCAGTATCCCCTGGGGGGAAAGCCCCACCGGCCCAGCCACCCTTTTCACCCTGACCAACGATCAGGGAAATACCCTCAGCCTAACCAACTACGGTGGCATCATCACCTCGATCAAAGTAGATGGAGTAGAAATGGTGATTGGCTTCGATAATATCGATGGGTACCTAGACCTCAACCCCTACTATGGTGCCCTGATTGGCCGCTACGGCAACCGCATCGGCGACGCAAAATTCAGTATCGACGGACAGGAGTACCCATTGCCCGCCAACAATAATGGCAACCAGCTCCACGGTGGGCCGAAGGGCTTCGACAAGCAGCTCTGGAAAGCCGATACGCAAACAACCGAAGAGGCCGCCATCGTAACCCTCTCTTACGTCAGCCCGGACGGCGACCAAGGCTTCCCCGGCGAACTGACCGTCAGTTGTGCGTACGCCTGGACCAACGACAACGAACTCCGGCTCACCTACACCGCTACCACCACCAAGAACACCATCGTTAACCTTACGAACCACACCTATTTCAACATCGGCACCAGTGATACCATCACGACCCATACCCTCCGGTTAAACGCCGAGCGCTACACTCCCGTAAACGACGAACTCATCCCGTTCGGAGAAAATGAGTTGGTTGCCGGTACGCCTTTCGACTTCAGGGCTGCCAAACCAATTGGCCAGGATATTCGCGCGGACCACCCACAAATCGCTCTTGCCAACGGCTACGACCACAATTGGGAACTGAGCAATTACGACGGTACCCTGCGGGAGTTCGCCCTACTAACCGACCCGGCCACCGGCCGGAAGCTGCGTTGCGCTACTACCGAGCCCGGCGTGCAAATCTTTACGTCCAACTTCCCGCCCGGGAAATTCCCCATGCGTGGACAGCAAGACCTGCCCACCTACGGTGCCATCTGCCTCGAAACGCAGCATTTTCCCGATTCGCCCAATCAGGAGAACTTCAAAACGCCGCTATTGAAAGTCGGCGACACCTACCGGACGACTACGGTCTATCACTTTGAATAATAATGCAGTTAAACTACTAGACATTTTGCCTTTCTCCTCTCTCGGTCGCTGCCACCCGCTACGCTGGAGAGAAGCTAACGCTAAAAACTTCTAGTAGTATGGATGGGCCTTCTTCTCCCTGGTGTTCCATCATAATTCCTACGCTGAACGAGGAAACGGCCCTGAAGGCTTGCCTGGAGATCTTGATGGATAAGGTCGCAGCAGAGGGCCTTGAAGTAATCATCGTAGACGGCGGTAGCCAAGACGGCACCCTAGCCGTGGCGGCGTCTTTTGGCCTTAAACCTTTTGCTGGCACCCGCGGCCGCGCCCAGCAACTAAATGCCGGGGCCAGGAAAGCCAAAGGAGAATTTCTCTGGCTGCTCCACGCCGACACCATCCCACCCATAAATTGGCTGCAGCAGCTACAAATAGCCGCAGCTAACGGACAGTACCCAGCCTGCTTCCAACTCCGCTTCGACCGCCAGGAGGAAAGCCCGTGGTTACGCCTGTTTGCACGGGCCAGCCACTGTAGTACCCGCGCTTTTCGCTTTGGGGACCAATCTCTTTTTTTGACCAAAACACAATTCCTACAAGTGGGCGGCTACCACGAAGAATTACTGCTCATGGAGGGCCACGACATCGTCCGCCGCCTCTACCAAAGAGATGGACATTTTACGGTATTGCCCGTCTCCATTACGACTTCCGCCAGAAGATATTTTCACTACGGTGTCCTCTATACCCAGACCGTTTTCGTGCTTATTTATAGTGGATTTTACCTTGGTATACCACAAAAGAGGTTGGCCGCTTTTTACGCTCGCGCCTTTCCAAAAGAAGAAAAAATGGTTGGAAGATAACCTACTTAGGATACGGAACGTAGACCGCCGCTGCCCGAAATTCCCAGTCCGTCCATTCCAACTGTAAGTAGGCAGGGGGAAGTTTTATCTGCTTAAAATCGGGATCAATGCAATCAATAAAAAAGCTAGTGGGCGGGCACTGGTGGACGTGTAGATTACGGTAGGCAACCGTACGCGAAGAGTGGTAGTGGCCGCAAAAAACCCGCCGCTGCCGGCCATCGTAGGTTAATACCCGCAACAGCTGGTCCGTATCTTGCAAAGGGTACCGCTCATCCATAAAGCGCACCCCCATGGGAATGGGCGGGTGATGCATTACAATATCCGCTTCTGGGTATTGCTTGAGGGCCTTAGCTAGCCAGTTGATCTGCTCTTCATCAACGGAACCGGTAGAGCTGTCCAGAAAAAGGAAATCTTTTTCCTTGACGCGCACCAGCCCCTTCACGGCGTCTTGACCGTGCCCCTCTAGGAAAAAGGCATTGCGCATCATGGCCCGGTCATCATGGTTGCCGGGAATGAGGTAGTAGGGTTTACCGAGGGCATCCAGGACGGGGCGCAAGCGGTGATACGTCTCTTGCTCGGGGGCTCTAGCGCAGAAGTCACCCGTAAGGAAATACGCATCGGGTTCGAACCTGGTAGCGTGTTCCAGCACCTTTTGTAGCCGGTCATTCACATCTAGCCCCATCAGCTTCTCGCCGGGTGCTAAAAGGTGGATATCGGTTATTTGGACAATTTTGGTAGACACGGAACGACTTTACAAGGGGGTAATTTACGGATTCTTATTTAGAGCCCATTTGGGCGCGGCCGCAGGTGCAGGACAATGGATTTAAGGCAAAAAAGCGAACATTTGACCTTTGTGCCCGTCCTTTGCGGCATACTACCCAAGTTGCCGATGCCTGAGCCTAACCATCCGTTCTCATTTAACGACGCCCACAAACGCCGTATTTCCCGCTTAGGAGAAGCAGGACACAAGCTCGTCCACCTTTCTGGAAAAGCCAAACAACCCGAAGCAGACTCCCTAATCGGTAACATCGAAAACTTCATCGGCATGGCCCAGGTTCCCGTCGGGCTGGCTGGTCCATTACGGATGCAAGGCATGTTCGCCCAGGGTGATTTTCATATTCCCCTGGCCACCACCGAAGGCGCTCTGGTGGCTTCCTATTCGCGGGGTATGAAAGCCATTACAGCTAGTGGGGGTGCCAGTGCTATAATATTAGATCAGGGCGTGCAGCGCGCTCCCTACTTCAGCCTGCCTGACCTAAAAACCGCCTTACAATTCGTCAGCTGGGTTGAAGAGCACTTCCAGACTTTCGTTACCATTACGAGTCAAAACAGCCGCTTCGCCATCCTGCAGAAGATCACACCCTTCCTCAACGGCAATGCCGTTACCTTGATGGTCGAGTTCACTACGGGAGATGCTGCCGGCCAGAATATGGTCACCATCTGTACGGACCGCATCTGCCGCCACATCGTCGCCAACTTCCCCGCCACCATCCGGGATTGGTACATCGAAGCCAATGCTTCGGGCGACAAGAAGGCCAGCCGCCTCAGCTTCCAGGGCGTAAGAGGAAAAAAGGTTTCCGTGGAGGTTATTGTACCCAAGGAAGTGGTGGCCAGTATCCTAAAAACCACCCCAAAGGCTATGGCGCATTACGCGCGGGCGGCCACCTACGATTCTTTGCAGTCGGGCACCCTCGGAGTACAGGCCCACTGTGCTAATGGTCTGGCCGCCCTGTTCATCGCCACTGGTCAGGACGCTGCCTGCGTGGCCGAAGCCGCCATCGGCCTCATCCGCCTCGAAGAAACTGGAGAAGGCGACCTCTACGCCTCCGGCACCTTCCCCAACCTGATCGTCGGCACCGTCGGCGGCGGAACGGGCCTGCCCACCCAGCGTGAATGCCTGGAACTCATGGATTGCTACGGCGACGGGAAATCCGGCAAGCTCGCCGAGATTACGGCCGGCGTTTGTCTGGCGGGAGAACTGTCGATCTTAGCGGCGCTGGCGGCGGGGCACTTTACGCAGGCGCATGAAGCGCTGGGGAGGAAGGGGTAGTTTGGTAATTGGTTTTTAGTAGTTGGCAGGAGTTAATATTGTCAATATGGAGTTTTAGCAAATGAAGAGTTTCGGTTCTGAAGTTATCGATTAATGCTCCCAAATTGATTTATAATATGACCCAGTAGAGTAAAAAGAATTAGTCTTGGTTACGCGGAAACCATTCGTAAAAGGTCATTTTAGTCAACCTTTCTAACCTAAATTCTAGAAGCCAAAAATTGCGATCAGCTTCTCCTTTGTGCGTGAACACCTTCACTACTCCTCCCCATAAAAAGCCTGCTTTTCTATTCAATTTTGCAGAATTTGGGAACATCTTCGCTACTTCAGTAATGCTAGTTTCTGAGGAAAAGCTCAAGTTTGGAAAGTTCACTCTCAATTTATCATTCTCAATAAAATCCAATACTTGCCCAGTGTAATCTATTTTAACGTTCCCATTATAGACTTCCATTGAATCAATTGGCAAATATTCATTCCTCCATTCCCTGAGATCAACACACCAATAGCTTTCATCTTTTAGTTCAGTTTCTTTGCCATATTTATCTTTTACCTCCTCATCA
>JBCDGT010000229.1:0-5917 GCA_038750915.1 Bacteroidota bacterium | reverse complement strand
GAACGTGCTCGATTGGGCTACTACGGTCGGGTACAGTACGATTACAAAGAGAAGTACTTGCTTGAATTCATTTTCCGCTATGATGGCTCTTACATCTTTCCCGAGCAAGATCGCTTCGGCTTCTTCCCAGGGGTACTGGCTGGCTGGAACGTCACTAACGAAGACTTTTTTGACGTAGGTGGAATCGATTACCTGAAACTTCGGGCCAGCTACGGTCAAATGGGTAACGACCAAGTCTTCTTCAATGGTCGCCTCCAAGAGTTTGCTTACTTATCAACCTACGGCTTCGGCGAATACCCGATCAACAGTATTGTAGAAACTACGCTGCGCGAAGAATCGCTAGCCAACCCAAGCTTTACCTGGGAACGGGCTAACAACCTTAACTTAGGTATCGACGCCATTTTATTCAATAACCGGGTAGATATGACCCTGGAATACTTCGTCAACCGGCGCGATCAAATCTTGATTCAAGAGACGGGTTCTACGCCTGGCTCTTCGGGTATCAGCAGTCTCCTACCTCCGGTAAATGCCGGCGAAGTAGAGAATAAGGGCTTTGAATTTAATATAGGGTATAACGGAAAGGCTTCTAATGCTTTTCAGTATCGTTTTGGCATCAATGGTGGCTATGCGAAAAACAAAGTCATCTTTATGGATGAGATTCCTGGCGCTCCGGATTACCAGCTAATGGAAGGAAAACCAATTGGAGCCTACCTCGTCTACCAATCCGATGGCGTCTTTCGCGATCAGGCGGAAATTGACGCAGAAAACCTGGACTATAGTGCGGTAACCAGCCGGTTGCTACCTGGAGACATGAAGTTTGAAGACGTAAACGGCGACGGCAGGATCGACGGTGACGACCGGGTGCGGATCGATGATAACGGTACGCCCACCTTCAACTTTGGCATTAACTTCTCCGCTAGCTACAAAGGAATTGACATCACGGCATTATTAGCGGGAGCTACGGGCTCTTCGCTGCGGGTACAGACCGAATCGGGAGATATTGGTAACTACCTAAAATGGAGCCATGACAACCGCTGGAGTATCGATAATCCAAGTTCTGAACACCCACGTTTGGCCAGCCGCGGGGATACTTATTACACTGGTGGCAACTACGGCCAAAATACTTACTGGTTGTTCAGCAAAGACTATATCCGCCTCCGTAACCTGGAAATCGGTTATACGTTGCCATCTAGTATTACGGATCGAATCTCTTTAGGTAGCTTACGAGCCTACGTCAATGGTTTCAACCTCATAACCTTTGACAGCCTTGACTTCTTTGACCCAGAATCAACGGCGGGTAGTGGTGTATACTATCCCCAAACCCGAATTATCAATTTGGGCATAAACGTCACGTTCTAAACCAATTAGGCACTTGTCCGTTGTATCTTAACGTTCTTTTTTATGTTGCAACGGCCAAGTGCCCCTTTGAAACTATCACTTTTAGAATCATGCAAAACATCAAATACATTCTCCTGAGGACAACCGCCGTAACGGCCTTGTTTTTGTTATTGCTGACTGGCTGTAACGATGACTTCCTCAACACCGAACCTTTGGATAGCATCTCTAGCGAGGCTACCTGGGGTGATGGCCCACTATCACAGGCCTTTATCTACAACGTATATTCCTTCCTGGGATACGGTGGCTTTGAAGAGCAAGGACTCTCTTCCATTACGGACGAAGCCATGTTCACCCACGCCGGCCGTAACATCAATACCTTTACGGAAGGTACGGAAGACCCGACCAATACCGCCTGGATGAGTTCCACCTACCAATGGGACCAAATGTACCTGGCCATTCGCCAAGCCAACGTCGCCATCGACCGTTTACCGACGGCCACTTTTGACGATACAGTATTGCGAGATCGCTTGCTCGGTGAAGCCCACTTCCTACGGGCGTATTACTATCATCAGCTAGCCCGCTTCTACGGTGGTGTTCCCTTAATCGACCGGCCCTACGGCTTGGATGAAGATTACTCCGCAGCACGCGCTACCTGGGCGGAGACGGTAAACTTTATCGTTGCCGACCTGGATGAGGCCGCTCGTCTACTAGAGGGCAAGACGGAAACGCCAGGCCGTGCCACCAGATTAGCCGCACAGGCCCTGAAAGCTCGGATTCTTCTTTACGACGCTTCCGACCTACACCAATCCGACTTGGCTTCCGGCGTCTTCTCCGGCTACTCGGATATTGACCTTGTTGCTTCTCCCGCTGGCGACCGTACTGCTAAGTGGCGAGCTGCCCGGGATGCCGCAAAAATTGTGGTGGATAATGGTGCTGGCTACAAACTTGATCTGGGGGCTCCCGTTTCCCCCGAAGAAGGTCAACAAAACTACATCTCTATTTCTATGGGAGGTGGAAGTGCTGTAGGTGATGCTTCGGCCGAAATTGAGTTGATCTTCCAGCGGACGGCTACGCCACTCTATACGGTGGAGGATAACTGGCCACTTGGGGGGCTCAACCACGGTATCAACAATGGTCCTAACGGCTATAACAACTGGGCCGGTAATACTCCGATTCAGCAGATGGTGGACGACTACGAAATGATGGACGGTTCCACTTTTGACTGGGATAATCCCGACCACGCCTCGGCCCCTTACGAAGACCGTGATCCGCGCTTCTACGCCTCCGTTATGTACGACGGCGCGAGTTGGAAACCTCGGCCTTCTTCCTCCGCTGGCCTAGACCCCATGGACCAGATCCAAACGGGATTCTACGATGACGGCAGTGGAGGAACGGTAGTCGGAATTGACACCCGCTCTTCCCCCATCGAAAACTGGAATGGTACCCGGACCGCTTACTACCACCGTAAATTTATCGACCCTAACCCCGCTCTTCCCGATAATCAGTCCAACGCCCAGGTAATACCATGGCCCTTTATTCGCTACACCGAAGCTGTACTTAATTTCGTAGAAGCTAGTATCGAATTAGGCGATGAAGACATTGCTCGCGAGTGGCTCAATCGTATTCGTTTCCGCTCTGGTATGCCAGCCATCAATGATACTGGAGATGCCCTGCGTGAGCGCTACCGGAACGAGCGCCGCGTTGAACTCGCCTACGAAGAGCATCGCTATCATGACGCCCGTCGCTGGCTGATTGCTCCGGAAACCCTGGGCCGAGTCATCCAGATCGCCAATATCCGGGCCACCCTCCGGCCCGGAGCTTCTCCTCACGTTCCTTACCGCTATGACCCTGAAGTATATGATTACGAATATACGGTAGCGGAAAACACGGAGAATGAAACCCGTACCTGGGTCAATAAGATGTATTATCGCCCGATTACCCGTGATGAGATCAACCGTAATAGTCTGTTGGTCCAAAATCCGGGGTACTAAGGTCTATTTTCAAAGACCGTTTTTAACTTAATAACCACGGTGAGTCGTGCTGGACGTTTGTAGGTCGTACCATGCTCGCCGAAAGCGCATCCATCCTCGTTCTAGCGACGAGGATGGATGTTTTATATTGCGCGGAGGCCACCGCAAATTACCCATGCTCCCTAACCGAATCAATTGTTCTCTCTTACTCCTTATTTTGCTCCTCTCCGCCTGCGGTGAGCAGGCACCACCAAAGTCGCTAGCACCTGCGACTGCGCGCCTTTTTTCCTTATTGCCAGCAACGGAAACAGGGCTTGATTTCAGTAACCAACTCACCGAAGGGCCCAATACCAATATTCTCGTCTACGAGTACTTTTACAATGGTGGCGGCGTGGCGGCTGGTGACCTGAATGGTGATGGCCACACCGACCTTTACCTAACGGCCAATATGGCCGATAACAAGCTGTACCTCGGCGACGGTGCTATGCATTTTCAAGAGGTTACCCAAATTGCGGGCGCTGGTGGCCGCCCCGGACCCTGGAAGACCGGCGTAAGCTTCGCTGACGTAAACGGGGATGGAAAACTAGATATCTACCTCTGCTATTCCGGGATGCTGCCCGCGGCGAAGCGTACCAATCAGCTCTTCATCAACCAGGGGAATGATGAAAACGGCGTGCCGCAATTTCGGGATGAAGCGGTTAGTTACGGCCTCAACAGCCCGGCTTTCAGCAATCAAGCTTACTTCTTCGACTACGATCTCGACGGCGACCTTGACTGCCTGTTGCTGAACCATAACCCTAAGTCGCTTCCCGTACTGAACGTTACCAAAACCAAGCAATTACTGGCCGTCTTCGACCAGGAACGGGGGCTACGCCTGTATCGCCACGATGAAGGGCACCGTTTTACCGACGTAACGGAAGCTGCAGGTATTAATGGTTCCGCCCTCAGCTACGGCCTGGGTCTGGCTATTTCGGATTTAGACGGGGATGGGGACCCTGACTTTTATGTTTCCAATGATTACGAAGTTCCCGATTACCTCTATTACAATAATGGTGATGGCACTTTTACCGACCGACTTGGAGAGCGAATTAGCCATACCAGCCACTTCTCGATGGGCAGCGATATTGCCGACATCAACAATGATGGCCAGCTCGATATCTATACCCTCGATATGTTGCCCGAGGATAACTACCGGCGCAAGCTCCTGACGGCTGATGATAACCGCTCGAAACTCGACCTGAACCTAGCCAGTGGCTTTCATTACCAGACCATGCGCAACATGCTACACCTCCACCAAGGACCTTCCGGTTTTGCGGAAATTGGTCGGCTGGCAGGTATTGCCACCACGGACTGGAGCTGGTCGGCCCTCTTCGCCGATTACGACAACGACGGCTGGCAAGACCTACACGTAACCAATGGCTACGTGCGGGATTACACCAACCAGGATTTCATCAAGTACATGGAAGACTTCGTGGCGGCAAAAGGACGATTGCAGCGGGCCGATCTAAGAGAAATCATTGCCGCTATACCTGCTTCTGACGTGAGTAACTACGCTTTTGCCAATCGCTGGAACAACACTTTCGTCGACCGCACGGAAGCATGGGGGCTGGAGCGGCCGTCCAACAGCAACGGTGCAGTGTATGTGGACCTAGATAAGGACGGAGACCTGGATTTGGTGGTCAATAACCTGAATCAGGAGGCCTTCGTTTACCGCAATAACAACGAAGACCAACACTATTTATCCGTCCGCCTCGAGGGGAGTGGCGGAAACACTAAAGGCATCGGTGCCCGTGTGGAAATAGCCACGGAAAATGGGCAACAGATGCGCGAGCAGTTCCTGAATCGGGGGTATCTCTCCAGCGTCGATCCCGTACTGCACTTTGGTTTAGGGACGCAAACGCAGGTGCAAAGTTTGGTGGTCTCCTGGCCGGATGGCAGCGTGCAGCGCCTGGAGGGTTTAGCGGTAGATCAACAGTTGGTGTTGCGCCAGGAAGACGCCAGCAAAGGGGGAGAGGTGGCGGATGATGTGATCAAATCGGTATTTACTAAAGTGGAAAGCCCCCTTAAATACCTGGATAAGCTCTCTGGAAACCGGGATTTTGATAACCAACCTTTGCTGCCTCGGGCGATGACGGATGTTGGCCCAATATTAACAAATAATTCGACTGAAGGGGGCAATGGAAAAGCAACTGTGTTCTCAGGCGAGAACCCAAAAAGGGCAAGACTAAATAGAACGGCTGTTTCAAAAGATAGTAGGTATCAATTCGTCGGCGGTGGTGCGGTCCCTGGAAAATACCCAATGGCGATGCCTAGCAAGCTAATTGAAAAACGTGATTTTGGATTAGTTGATGTGACTGAGATGCTGATTGAAGGTAACCGATATGGGTTGGTGTCAAGCGCAGTATGGCACGATTTAAATGGTGATGAGATTGAAGAACTTATTGTTGCGGGGGAATATGAACCAATTAGGGTTTTTGGTTGGGAAAAAGATAGACTTATTGATCATACTTATTTGTACTTCACCGAGCCTGCTTTTGGCTGGTGGAATACCCTTTACGTCGGAGATCTAAATGGAGACGATATTCCGGATATCATGGCTGGTAATCAGG
>JBCDGT010000228.1:0-5940 GCA_038750915.1 Bacteroidota bacterium | reverse complement strand
TGCGGACTTGTAAGGTTACATTATTGGTGATCCGATTAATTCCTACATTTCTCCCTCGACCAACTTCAAAGATGTCAAAGCCCGTGGTATCCTCCACCTGTAAAACCGTAGAGTTACCCGGCTGATTACGAATATTGAGGTCAATAAAGGAGAAAGTTTGGTTGATTCCGACTTCCTCTTCGAAAGTCACCCTACCATTGTTGGCGATGACAACGTCGTCTTCCCGGTCGGGGTTAGCCGCAAAGCTGATGCCTTCGGCACCTACGACCCGTCCGACCCCCAGGAGGCTAGAATTTTCGGCCACACGCAGGTTTCCGTTTACGAATAGGGCTGCGTCCTCCGGCATCTCTGCGGCTCCAGTGATTCCGACACCGACTTGGTCGTCTTCTACAAAGACGACACCCTCATCGAGCTGCCACAAGGAGGGCTTATCATTAGTGATGGTGTTGCCATCGATAACAATGCCATCACCGGCAATCAATTCGACTGATCCGGCTACCCGTGCGCTATCGGCGTCGGTGGAAAAGAGCGCGTAGGGAACCGAGAGCAATTGGCTGGTACCCACCAATTGATAGTTGTTTCCACCAGCTTGATTCACCTCTACCCGTAAGAAATGGTCTCCCTCCTCCCAAACAATATCGGTGAAGGCGTTCAGGATAGGAATCCCTTGACCAACGTTAAGGTTGATCAGCCCAACGGGGGAAGTCCGAAGCCGGTGGAATTCTTCGTAAACTACTGTCCCAGAGGCAGAGCCCGCCAAAATACTAATACGGACCCCAACTTGCTGTTCAGGTAATGGTACATTGGCTGCATCCCGTAAGACCGCCTGGTACTTGAAAGCTTCGGGGCTTTGCGCGTAAGCCTTGTTGGTAAGGAAAAGAAAAAAAACGAGGCCGCACATTAGTGCTTTTACTAAGTTTTTCATTGAATAAATGTGGGTTAGGAAATTGAACGGCCATTTCCCATTTTCCTACTTGGTAGCAAAAAGGCGGTAATAGCCGAGAAATGAGGTACTGTTGAATAGCCAATCAGCGGGTAAGGAGTGGGCCGCTGATCAACAAAATCTAGGAGGAGTGGACACCAGTCGTCAAGCTGCTAACAGTAGCCTGATATCACACACTGGTCCTTCAGAAAAGGCACGCTGTTCGCTGTCCTACAACTATGTCATAGCTGGGTTTAGGAACAGGTTTTTCTGGATCATTAGAGAAAAAGCCTACCCGCCAGGCGCAGAAGCGCTGGCGTGGCAGGATGAAGAGGATAGGAATTAAAAAAGTCTAAATCTTGTGGTGGGCTGAGGTGAACATCCCATTAAAAGGTCCGAGTGATGTTGAAGCCGAAGTGAATATCTCCATTGAAGAAATCACCGGTCGTTTCCCGAATGAATCCTTTCTCCGTCATGGAGCGGCTATTGGTAAACTGCAGCTGAAAGACGTGGCCGCCGGTTTCAAGGTCAATCCCGATGGCGAGGGCGTCCTTAGTATCTAGGTCGCGCTCAGAGGTTCGGTAGTAATATTCGGCATTAATGGACAGGCGTTTGGTCAGCAGGTAGCGACCACCTAGCCCAAGAGCGATTAAATCGTTTTCCCGATCTGCGGATACTATGTTGAAGTGTACCAGCGTCGGCATCAGTTGCAAGGATAGTTTAGAGCTTATCTTCCGCCCAATCAGTAGCTGATAGGTGTAAGCCAGCCGTTCGGAAAAAGCCACCTCGGTGTTAGGGTCGATCGGTCGTAGAGTCCTTACTGCTGCACTAGCAAAAGCGGTAATGGAAACGGGAACCGATTTTTTTCCCGTGGCCTGCCGCAGCAGGGCATATTTAGCAAAAACGTCGTACGTCTTTTCGAAGGAGTTGCGGCCAAATCCCGCCGTAAGTCGATCGGTGAAGCCATAGTCGAGGCCAAAACGAACGTTGGCATTATCGAGGCCAAACAGCTCGTAGGCTCCGCTGTTCAAGCGGCCGAAGCGGTGGGCGATGAGGAACTCCAGGCTCCCTTTCCGGCGTGTCATCATGGTGTGCCCATTGATGAGGCGGCTGCCTTTGAAGCTCGCAGGCGTAAGGTTGGTTTCCTCCGGCGTGGCTTCTTCCAGTAGCGATAGAAGATCATCTTGCGCGGTCGCAGGTGCTAAGCAAAGCACTCCCAAGAAGAGTAAGGAAGCGGATAAGTACTTCTTCATGGTCTTGATTAATTATTAGCAATCGGGAAAGCAAGCGCGGTGGTCACTTCAATCTCTTCGGCGATATTTTTCACTACCACGGAAGGGATCTTGATGTCAAAATCCGCTGGTTTAGCGATGAACTTAGTCGTGGCGGACAGTTCCTCACCACTAACGGTAATTTGGGCTGCGGCCGTTAGTGGCTTGGCAATGCCTCGAATCGTCAATTCGCCCATGATGGTGACGGGATACTCGCCGTCTTGAGTCAAATCAACCGGCTGGTCACTTTCCAGTTTCCCTTTAAAAATGGCGGCAGGAAATTTCTCCGACTCCATGTAGTTTTCATTAAAATGTTCTTGCATCAGCGCATTCTCGAAGGTGAAGTGCTTGATGAGCATTTTCACCACTACGTCCCCGGTAGAAAAGTTGATGGCAGCCGTCGTTTTCTCGTTAATCGCCTCAATGTCCTCAATCGGGGAGTGGGAGAAAAAGGTGGTTGTACCGTCTTTGGTGATTAAAGGGCCCTGGGCGGAAAGCTCAGTTGTGGCTAAAAAAAGCAGGAGGACGGGAAGGCAAAGAATCGTTTTCATAATAACGGTTGGTTTAGAGGATGGCAGTAGCCGCTCGAGGTAGGAGGAGGCTACCGCCAAATGGTCAAGGGATATGATTATTGGGTGATGATGGTGGCGTTATCGATCACAACGTCGAACAGGTAGCCCGTACAGACACCTTTGATCGTAGTAGTACTGCCGATGGAAGCACTTCCCAGCGGGTTATTTTCTCCCGGGGCAAGAGAGCAGATGACTTGACCTAGAGGATCATCAACAGCCAACTTAAGCTGGTACGCGCCAGCCTCATCTTGGTCGATTGCGTTGAGCTGGCCGCTCACTTCGATTACTTTTCCAACATAAGTAGCGTTAGCTCCTTCTTCGTCTTCGGAAAAATCAGCGAAAAGACTGCCCGCATTAATGGTAAGCTCCGTAGGAGCGGCGCGAATATCCAGTGGGCCCTTTGGCGTCATGAATTGGTAGGCCACAAGTGCGCCTACCAATAAGAAGGGCAGGGCGATTTTTATGATTTTGAGCATGATAACTGGTTTTTTATTCAGGAGCGCCGTCGGCTACCCAGCAGGCGATAGCATTGATTTGCTGTTCCGTCAGAGAGCCCCCACTGCTGGGTGGTGGCATGGAAGCATTACCGGTTCTGGCACGAATACGGTTGGCCCGACCGAGGATATTTTCTCGCACCCGGAAATCCGGCGAAACGTTACCGGCGTGGCAACCGCTGATGGCACAGGAGGTCGTTACGATGGTCTCCACTTCTGCGAAAGCGACGTTGGAAAGCACCTTCGCCTGGAGGGTCACTTCGCAACCAATCTCGTCCGTCGCCGTAAGCTGGTACTCCCCCGGGCTGAGGTTTTCGAAAACAGCCTCAGTCTGTACCGGGCCGCCCTCCAGGGAGAACTGTACAGACCCCACCCCGTCGGAGGTTGTCAGCTCGATTCGCCCGCTAGCATTTCCGCAGTCTGAAGGCAATGCTACAGCCGTAGCGTTCAACCCAGCTGCATTCTCGATGGTAAAATCCAGGCTTGCTGTACAAGCTCCTTGCTCGACAATTAAAGTATAAGCACCCGCGGCTAGGTTGGTAAATGCTGGGTTGGTTTGAGTACCTAGCCCCTCGATGCGAAAGCTGATTGCTCCGGCGGCAGCGCTACCGCCGCTGACCCCCATCAGTACACTACCCGATGCAATACCGCAGGAAGAAGGTATTCGTTCGAGCACCTCCAAAACCAGGTCATTATCGCAGGTAGCTACCACTACTACCTGATCGTAGGTACAACGGGTAGTGAGGAGAAGTAAACCACCGTATAGGAGATAAGAAAGGAAAAGCCTCATGAAGAAATGCGTTAAGGTGAGTTCTGGAAGTAGACCGGAAGTGCAATAGTTTCAGTGACAACACAAAAGTGCAGGCAGCAAAAAGTCACGCCAAAAAAGAGGTGGGTACAGCGAGTGTACATACATAGATTGCGCGGGCAACTTTTGGTAGACAACGTCAGCTTGGGAAGTAGACAGCAGTAAAAAAAATTTAAATAATAACTTGATTATCAAATACTTACTAAGTAACGCAAGGTGAACAAAAGTCTTTAACACCCCTTTTTGAAGTGTACTACTTTTAGCTTTATGGATTGTCGTCTCCCTGACCTAAGCATTGGCCATTGCTGCTATCCACTGAGTGATCTCGTCAGAACTTCTACGGAATAAAAAGTAACGGAGGTAGTTTTATGAACAGTTGAGGGGGGGATAAGCCACGCCGTGGCCCCTAAACAGCCACTTAACTTCTCACCTACAGGCTCTCCCTAGCAATCAAAAATTCAAATAAGCTTTCTTGGGTTTTAAGGCTAAGTTTTTTACGCAAACGATAGCGGGCAGTTTTTACACTATCTGGGGAAATGCCCAGCACAGAGCTAATTTCCTTAGTAGAAAGATTGAGTCGAACCAAGGCAATTAGACGAAATTCATTGCTTGTTAATCTCGGAAAATCCGCTTGTAATTGGCTGATTAAGTAGGGGTGAACGCTCTCAAAGTGGCGGCGGAAATCTGCCCAGTCTTCATCAATCCGTAAAAGGCCATCAAGCTTGCGTTCAACTTTCTTTAAGGTAGGCCGGTGCTCCGTTCCTACTTGCTTTCTCAGTCCAGCAATCAACTGCTTAAGCTCAGTTATTCCTTCGTTTTTTTGAACAAAATTTAGGGTGTAAGAAGTCAACTCTCGTTCTTTGCTAAGCAGAGCGGTCTCTAAATTGTCTTTCTCTTGATTAGCCACTTTTAAGTCTGCGTGCTTACGGTTAATAACCTGGTTTTTACGGGATAGTATCGCAAATGCAATTGCTAGAGCCGTCATCAGTATAAGAACCAACATCAACTTAGTCATTCGGCTTACCTTATCCTTTTGTTGGAGTAAGTCGACGTTCTTCCGGGCAATAATTAGCTGCTCTTGTTGCTCAGCGAATGCCCGGCGAGCTTCCATATTGGCTATTAGATTAGATTTTTCCTTATTGAACAATGAGTCTCTTACCGTAAGGTAGGTATCTGCATAGTTGAGTGCCTCCCGGTAATTCCCCTTACTAGCTTCGAGCTCTTTAAGGGTATAACAGATATCACGGCGAACCTTTTGCAAGCCATAGGTCTCAGCGATTATTTTTGCTCGCTTAAGATAATCTTCGGCCAAGCCAACGTTTCGCTTTTTAAAATAAGCTAAACCAATACCGTAGTAATGAGACGCCAGTCCAAATTGATCATTGCGTTGTTGGCTAGCAGAGACGGCTAGTAAGAAATATGAAATAGCGTCATCATTTTCTCCACGAGCGGCAGCCAGTTCTCCTAGCTTCCCGTTTGCCTCTGCGATACCGTAGAGAAAGTCATTTTGCCGGTGTAAATCCAGCGCTTGGTTTAGGTAATCGAATGCTGGCGGGTATTTCTCCTGGAGGGTGAGCAAGTCCGCAATCTTGGTATAGGTAGTAGCAATTCGGGAAGTTTTACCATACCTGCGAAATACGGTTAGGGCGTCTTCGTAGTTCCGGGAAGCCAGGTCGTAGTTTCCTTGGTCCACGTAAGCCATCCCTAGATTAAGGCTACTGTTGGCAACGCCGAGAGAATCTTGTAAAGATTGGTAAGATTTTCGAGCGGCAATAAGAAAACGGAAGGAAAGATCTACATTTCCTTGCGCCCAGTGGGCCACCCCAATCACCCGATTGGCGAAGGCGATCCCTTTTTCGTAGGGAATAATCTT
>JBCDGT010000227.1:0-5954 GCA_038750915.1 Bacteroidota bacterium | reverse complement strand
GGTGCTTTGGCCGTTTTAAGGTTGTCATAAATGGTCTCCCATTTTGTGGTGAGCAGCTCAATTTCCTCTAGTAATTCGCCTACTCCTTTGCCTTCGGCCGCGGTACGGACGATAACACCAAAGTTTTTGGGACGAATACTTTCTACGAGTAACTGAAGGCGCTTCCGTTCTTCACTGGTGCTGATCTTTTTGGATACCGCCACGGCTTGGTTGAAGGGCGTAATGACCAAGTAGCGACCAGGTATGGTGATTTCACAGCTTAAGCGCGGCCCTTTGGTACTAATGGGTTCTTTGAGTACCTGGGCGATGATGACTTCTTTTTTCTTGAAAACCTCATCAATTTTACCCGTCTTAACAATTTCGGGCTGCATCTTAAACTTATCCAACTTTGCCGTAGGGTTTTTTCCTGCGGCGGACGTGCCAGCCCACTTTTGTAGGGAGCGTACTTTAGGGCCTAAGTCTGTATAATGAAGGAAGGCGTCCTTCTTGTGCCCAATGTCGATAAAGGCGGCATTGAGCGGGGCGGTTACCCGCTTTACCCGGCCGATGAAGACATCGCCCACGGTGAATTGGTCCGTGGAACGCTGTTTGTGGATTTCCACAAGCTTACCGTCTTCCAGCAGGGCGACCTCAACGGTTTTACCCGAAGAGGAAACAATCATTTCTTTTTCCATTGCTTTTGCATGGGTCTGGGGAAAGCGACATGTAGTGCTGCCGATAAGCTACCGGCAACAGAAAAGAGGCCACTTTCCGTACCAAATAAAGCATACCCATATCCGCACTTAGCTAAGCCAAGATTCTTGGTTGTAGTCCTTACAAAAGGATACCTGAGAAATGTTAAGAAAAGGCTGCTAAAAATGGACCATTTACAGGTTTTCCGATACTAGAATAGTTGGAAAACGAAGCCAGATGATTATGGTAGGAATTTGACCGTCGCACGTTGATAGCATAAATAACGGCAGGTGACGGCTAAGCTCTTAGTGTTTCACGGCGATAGGGCCGGAGGAGTTGTATAGTGATCTGGCGGGGAATACAAGCCATTGATCGTGATCGGTTTGGGAGCAACGGGTCATTTAGCTTGAACCTACTTATGAAAGGCGTAAATGGGGGGCAGCGGTGGTGTCTTAACGAAAGGTACATTCGGGAAGGACCGCAAGGGATGAAACGTGGTAAGCTACCAGCGGTCCCGGCCGAAGTGGGGAGCACTTCGGCCGGCGTGGTATGTTGCAGTTCGGTTAAGAACTAGCGATTCTTCTTCTTGTGGCGGTTTTTGCGCAGACGCTTTTTCCGCTTATGGGTAGCAATCTTATGACGCTTCCGCTTTTTTCCACACGGCATATTTAGTCGTTTTGGGTTAAAAAATTGGTTTCGAATATGTTCAACACACAACCAGTAATACAACTGGGCGTGGATTATTGTTGGCTGGAAGCCGCTAGCCGTTTGGCTTCAATGATTTCTGCACAGCGTTTGCCCATCGCTTCGGCGTCGGCTTTCCGGCCCAGCTGTTCGTATACCTGGGCTAATGGGCAAGCTGCGTCGGGGTTGTCGGGGCTAAGGTTCAGGGCTTTTTCAAGTCGCTGAACCGCCCGCTCCAACTGATTGGTTTTAATGGCCAATTGCCCGAGTGTAGTGTATACCCGGGGATTATCCGGATATTGCTTCTCCAAATCACGCAGCAGCAGAATACCTTTCATGGGGTTGTCCCGCGGCGGGTAATCCGTATAAGTCAACGCGAGATTGATTCTGTTTTCAGGGTCTTTGGGGTCCAGGCTGATGGCAGCTTGATAAGCCTGCTCAGCCTGACTGGCACAGAATTGTCGCGTTTTTTCGTCGACACCTTCTTGCTGGAGGCAAAGACTAAAGGTGGTAGCCGTAATACTCCAGGCATCTTCGGTGTTGGCGATTTCGGCGATTCTACGGGCGTAGACGCCTGAGATAGCTGGATGACCAGCCTGGTACCACTCGCCGGCAAGTTGTTCCAAAAGATTCTCCCGGGTGGCTTCCTGATCGTCCTCCGTTTGTTCCAGCCGCTCCTCTAGATTGGCGAGGGTCGCAATCTGGGCCGGAGAAAGATCTGAACGGGCAGCCCTTATTAAGGACTCCAAACCAGTGGCCTCCAGGGGGCCACGCCCGAATCCACTATCCATTTCTGGAGAGCGAACCGGACAGCCCCAGTAAGTAAGCAGCAGGAGTGCTCCGACTACGGCCACCGTGATCCACTGGGTGCGGCCCATTTAGTCGTTTTTTTCTTCGTCGGGGAGGGCCGTGACCTTGTCCTTTACCTGCTCGACAAAAATCTTTGCGGGCTTGAAGGCCGGGATGAAATGCTCGGGGATTTCGATGGCCTTGTTTTCTTTAATGTGACGGCCAATCTTCTTGGCGCGTTTTTTGACTACAAATGAGCCAAATCCACGGATATAAACATTTTCACCTTCGGCTAAACTGCCTTTAACTTCCTTAAAGAAGCTTTCCAGGGAAACAAGGACGTCCACCTTGGGAATACCCGTTTTGTCAGAGATGCTAGCAACTAGATCAGCTTTCCTCATGCTCGTTTTCGTTGTTCGGGGAGAGTGGTTTTAATAAAGCGACGCAAATATCGCATTTTATCTGGCATAGGAGGTAGTAAAACACACTATTTCTTTAAAATCAAGAAGTTATGGCCAAAAAGAGGGTAAAGCATATTAAGGTATAAGGGGCAAAAAATATTGGCCGCGGCCGCGGGTGCAGTGGCCCCTCTACCGCCAATGGCGGTGCCCCAAAGGGGAAAAGACCAAGATGCAAGCTGCTGAGTAAGTTGACCCGAAATCAAAGAACTTCAATCATTCATAAGTGTACAATACCACTGAAAAGCCCTATTTTTGCGGCCCAAATTGCTATCTCGTCGAAATAAGCCATGGAAGCAAACCGTTAAAAAAGCCTTAAAGGGCATGCGTTTGCCCGATTAAAGCGATCTAACCACGAACGCCACCAATAATCTTCCCCTAGTGGCCCTACCTCGATCTTTATTCTATACCAGTTCAAATGCAACGAATCTTACTCAACTCCCTGAGCATCCTGGCAGCTTGCTGCCTTACCTTCTCCCTCAACGCCCAGAATGCCTGTATCCTTGATAGTGAGGGCAATGCCGTGCAACCAGGTACCGGAGGTCCCTGTATCAACACCGTTGTTTCGGCCGTACCTTTTTTGCGCATTAACCCCGACGCCCGTGGGGGAGCTATGGGAGATGCCGGTGTAGCCCTTTCCGGAGACGCCAACTCCCTTCACTACAATGCCAGTCGCTTAGCCTTTGCCGAAGAAGACCTTTCTCTAGGCGCTACCTACACCCCCTGGCTACAGGCTCTTGGCCTTAACGATGTCTATCTGGCGTACTTAGGTGGGTATAAGAAATTAAATGAGTTTGAGGCCGTAGGCGCTTCTCTGCGGTACTTCAGCCTGGGCGACATCCAGTACACCGATGTCAACGGTCAGAGCACCGGTACGGGTAAACCCAATGAGTTTGAATTCGCAGTGGCTTACACCCGGAAGCTTTCTGACCGCTTCAGTGCCAGTCTTACCGGTAAGTACATCAACTCCAATCTAGCTGCTGGCCAAGAAGTAAGCGGTGTGGTTCTCGAAGCCGGTAACGCTTTTGCTGCCGATCTTGGGTTCACCTATCGAAATGATGATACCAAGAGCGGAGATGCCTTTGCCGTGGGTTTTGCCATCTCAAACGTTGGTTCAAAAATTACCTACACCCAGGATACCATTCGGGATTTCCTCCCCGCTAACCTCGCCCTAGGTACCGCCTACACCTTCCGGTTTGACGAATACAACGAGCTCACCCTGACCGCTGAGGTCAACAAACTCCTCGTCCCTACCCCTTGTGATGGTACCGATCCCGATTGTGATCAAGACCAAATCAACGATCAATCTCCCATTGCGGCCCTTTTCTCTAGTCTCGGCGACGCTCCCCAGGGCTTCGGTGAAGAACTCCGCGAATTTACCGTGAGTGTCGGTGCTGAATACTGGTATGATCAACAGTTCGCCGTAAGGGCTGGTTACTTCCGTGAAGACCCCACGAAAGGGGGGCGTGCCTACCTTACCGCTGGCCTCGGACTTAAGTACAACATTTTTGGGCTGAACTTCAGCTACCTGGTCCCCACTAGCCAGCAGCGGAACCCCCTCGATAACACCCTACGCTTTAGCCTCCTATTTGATTTCGGAGCGCAGCAAGCGAGGTGAATTTAGGAGTTAGGCGTACTGACAACTTAACTTGGGTGCAGCTCGGCAAGCTCGATGACCGGCTTGGTTTCGGTCATTCCGTCGCACAACGTGCGACGGAATGTACTTTTTAGGTTAGGTCGCCGAGCTCGTGGTCCTTGAGCTTGTCGAAAGGTCGAGGCGCCAAGATCGATTGTCAGTACAGCTAGGAGCTAGCCGCACTTCGTGCTCCTAGGAGGCCGTAGGCCATCTAGCTCCTAGCTCAAAGGCAGCGCATCACCTTTCGCAGTGCGTCCACCTGATATACTGGGTACTCCTCGTAGCCGCCCGACCAGAAGATGCGAACGTAATCAATAGCTTGGTTTTCCAACTCTTGGGCTGCGCCCCGCGGTAGGCGGTAGCGTACGTTGTAGTTAAGTTCTCGCTTGGCGTGATCGATGATACCCACGGCTTGCTGTGCCGCCTGGAGGCTAAGGTGGCGCCCGTTGAGTAAGTGAAGGCTGAGGCTAGAGTTTTCTGCTAAGAAACCGTAAGAGGAGAGTGCGTTAGGATTAGCGAAGGTGAGTTGTAGATGGAGAAAACGATCACCCCGCTGGTCCCTACTGACGTAAGCTCGGCACTGCAGGTATTCTTTGCCGTCGAGAAAGGGGCGGAGGTTTTCATCAGTGTAAGTAAAAAAAAGTGTCGGGTAGCTCACCGGGGTAGGGGAAGTGGGCGTACGGGCCACTTGTTGACTCCCGCAGGGCGGTGGTTCGGTTACTGGAAGTCTGCCCGGGGCGGAGCCATAGCCGGTAAAGGCGGGTTCGGCGGGAAGGAGCATCTTCAGGCTGCGTTCCGTGCGGGTGGCGGGCTTTGGCGCCACCGGACCCTCCCTTTCCAGTCGGCGTGCCTGATTGTAAGCATCTACGTACCGGCCTTCTGCTACGACAAGAGCAGCGGCGGCAGCATTTTGTTCAGCGGCGGTTCGATCGGCCAGGGCGTTGTTCTCTACTTGGGTGGCCAGTTGGAGGCGGCGCTGCAGGGCCGCAGCATCCGCTTGACGGTTAGCGGTACGGGCTGCGGCAAGTTCCCGCTCAAGATTAAGACGATTGTTTGTCGCTGCGGTGGCTCGCTCTCGGGCTAGGGCTTCAGCTTCCCGCCCGAGTTGTAGTTTTCTTTCGGCGATATGACGAAGGTCTGCTTCCGTAGGGTCGATACCGCCACTGAGTGGTTCGATCTTTACGGAAACCACGGGGTAAGCGGCCGCCGCGGAGTCTTTCTGCTGGGCATCGATGAGTTGGAGGTTATTGAAATACCGGGCTGTACCGTCGGGGTAAACGATGATCTTTTCTCCGACGGCGTTGGTCCGCAGCTCCTGTCCCCAGCCCTGCACCTGCGTCAGCGCCCAGATGCCGCCTACGATCAACAGCCATTTGAGGAATCGATTTTTCCACATACGGACAAAGGTAGCCACGCCAACGCTTATCAGGGGACGATTATCTTTACGCCATGCACCAGCCGCTCTTTAGCATCGGTTTTCTGGAAGTAGACATCTGGGACTTCTTTGACGTACTCATCGTCGGGGTGCTGCTCTATCAGCTGTATCGCTTATTGAAAGGTAGTATCGCCCTCAATATTTTCGTGGGAATGATGCTGTTATTTCTTAGCTACCAGGCTTTCAAGGCCTTAGGTATGGACTTGCTGAGCAGCATTCTTTTTCAGTTTATCAATATTGGCTTCGTCAGTCTGATCATCATCTTTCAACCGGAAGTACG
>JBCDGT010000226.1:0-5973 GCA_038750915.1 Bacteroidota bacterium | reverse complement strand
TAAATTCCGTCTAAAAACGCGCTTCGCAGCGTTTTAGACGGAAAAGACTAAGTTTTACCGGTCGCCGAGCTTGCCGATGCGATTTTGCTTGAATCTAACCTGATTTTGCCCTTGATCCGCATTATTGTCTATTGGTAAGCTTAGAGTACCAAGGGGATTATCTGTTCTTGTAATATTTCCCTTCCCAGGTTGCACCACGGACCTCCTTCATCAAGAATCCAGCTGTCGGAGGAAACGATAATCATTTCGTTCGGTAGGACGATTAGCTCCTTGTCTGGGTTGTAAGCAAGTTCCACCTGCCAATTAAAGTGATGTTCCTCGGCTAAGGATCGCAAAAGTGTTTTCAGGCGACCGGAATTGGAAACCGGTTGATCAAAATACCAAGTGATGCGCCCCGCGTGCCTTAGCGTTTCCCCTACCGTAATCAGTGCGGGTATGGTGTGTTGAACGTGCTTATAGGTTCCGTGTACACTGGCAAGATCCCGTAAGGTGCCGTCTCTGCCTTGCAGGATAATGCCGCCGCCGTGAGCGCTTTCAAGCAAGATGAGTAGGTTAAAACCATCAATAGCTATGGAGCGATCGCGGAGCTCAGCCAAAGCAACTTGTTTACTCAGACGGTGCGCTACGGCCTGATCGGCCGCGGCTGTACGACCGATGGCCTGCCGCTGCCGCTTATTGAGCCGGTATCGATTGCCCACTAGTTGCAGGGAAGAGTCCTGTCCGTATTCCCGCGTGAGTAGCCAACACAGGTCGTCCGTGGCGGCCCTTAGGGCAGGAAGGTGTTTAGCGTCAAATAGCTTTTTGTCGTTGGGCTGAGGCCCACGGTTTCGGGAAGAGGTTGCCATTGTTCAAAGAAATGCTGGTGAGACCGGGATAGTTGCCCACTATCGGGGGATAAAACTTTACCTATACTTCAAAGCATTAACACCATAGCGTACCTTCGCGATTATTTTTTATAGCAAGTAGTCCCAACTACCAACTACCAACTACCAACTACCAACCTACTGCATGCGTACCCTGATGACTTCCGCCCTCCCTTACGCCAACGGCCCCCTGCACTTGGGGCACTTGGCCGGAGCGTACCTGCCCGCTGATATCTTCGCTCGCTACCTTCGGTTGTTGGGCAAGGAAGTATTGTGGGTGTGTGGAATGGATGAACACGGAGCAGCCATTACACTACGAGCGAAGAAGGAAGGCATTAGCCCCAAAGACATTATCGATAAGTACTACGAACTCGATAAGCGTTGCTTCGAGGAGCTGGGTATTTCTTTTGACTATTTCCACCGCACCAGCGCCTCCCTCCACCACGAAACCAGCCAGGATTTCTTCCACAAACTAGATGATCAAGGAAATCAGTTTATAGTTAAGACTACCGAACAGTATTACGATCCCGAATTCAAGCAGTTTCTGGCCGATCGCTACATCAAGGGAACCTGCCCGAACTGCGGGTACGAAAACGCTTTTGGGGACCAGTGTGAAAACTGTGGTAAAGACCTTTCGCCAACGGAACTCATTAATCCTGTTGCCGCACTGAGTGGCGCCAAACCGGAGTTGCGGGAAACGAAGCACTGGTTCTTCCGCCTTGATGAACACGAAGCCTGGCTCAAAGACTGGATTGGGGAGGGCACGCTCGATGGGAAGCAACAACATGATCCAAAAGCGTGGAAAAAACACGTGATAGGGCAATGCATGAGCTGGCTGAATGGGGGGCTTCAGCCGCGTTCAATTACCCGTGACCTCGATTGGGGTATTCCTGTCCCCGTAGCAGGCGCCGAGGGTAAGGTGCTGTACGTTTGGTTTGATGCGCCCATTGGATACATCTCTAGTACCAAGCAATGGGCAAAAGAAAATGGTGGCGACTGGGAAAAATGGTGGAAAGCCGAAGACAGTCGCTTAATCCACTTCATCGGTAAGGACAACATCGTTTTCCACTGCATCGTCTTTCCGGCTATGCTTAAAGCCCACGGGGAGTATAACTTACCGGAGAACGTGCCGGCTAATCAATTCCTAAATTTCGAAGGCGATAAATTCTCTAAATCTCGCGGTTGGGGAATTGACCTGGAAGGCTACCTGACGGAATTCAAAGATTTCCCCAATCACGTAGACGCCATCCGCTGGGCGCTCATCCGCAACCTGCCCGAACAACAGGATGCGGATTTCACCTGGGACGGCTTCACTGAATACCATGATAAAGACTTAGCCGACAAGTTGGGGAACTTCGTTAATCGGGTAACCGTATTAACGCATAAATACTTTGGCGGGCAAGTTCCTGAATATTCAGAAGCGGCGCGTACGCAGGTGCAAAGTAAGTTAGCCGAAGCAGTATACGGTATTGGCCAGTACATCGAAGAATACCGTTTCAAGGAGGCAGCCACCGCCTTCGTGGAACTAGCCAGTTTCGGTAATGTTTACCTGCAAGAGGCTGCCCCTTGGAGCCTCTTTAAAGCCGACCCGAACGATCCTCGAATTGCCGAGGTAATGGCTGCTGCTGCCCAAATTGCCGCAGCCCTGGCATTGACCGCCAGCCCTTTCATACCCTATGCGGCGGAGAAACTGCGGGGAGTCTTGAATCAAGCCCCCGCTACTAACGGAGACTGGCAGCTGGCTCTTGATGCCTTAGCTGCGGGGCATGCCTTATTAGCCGGTGGGCACGAATTAGGCGAAGCGGGTGTCCTCTTTCCTAAGATCATCGACCGGAAAGACGATAGCCGTAACGCCATCATCCAAAAGCAAAGGGATAAACTTGTGGCCATTCTTGCCGCCAAGGAAAGTGAGGAACCCACTGCTCGCGGCTTAGCGGAAGAAGTACAACGCGACCCCTCCAAGGCTGAAATTACCTTCGACGACTTTCTTAAGCTAGACCTGCGTACGGCTACTATTCTCAACGCAGAGGCCGTGAAAAAGTCCAATAAATTACTGCACCTGACCATCGACTTAGGTAGCGAACAACGCTCGGTAGTTTCCGGCATCGCTAAGCATTATACTCCCGAAGAGGTTGTTGGTAAGGAGGTGGTTTGTGTTACTAATTTGGCCCCTAGAAAGATGGCTGGTGTTCTCTCAGAAGCCATGATCCTGATGGCTGAGGATGAGGAAGGGAAGTTGGTCTTCGTCAGTCCACCCGCTGGTTTTGGTAATGGTTGGACGGTGAGATAGACGCGCTAACCCGCTTTTAGAAGGTAGACGGCCTCTGGACTTTTAGTTTTTCTAGCTAAGAGCGTAAGCGTCTAATGGCCTAAAAGCGGGTTAGCGCGTTTATCTACCACATCCCTTCCGCGGCTTCCGTCCGTTCAAAATGAATAATGGCATCAAAGTAGGGGGTGATCGGACTTCTATGCAGGCCTCTATTGTTTTCCCCGATTAAGCTTGAGCCAATGGCGTAAAACAGCAAAGGCTGGCGGAACAGCTGATCGGTAGCGGAACCAGTGGGGATATTGGCGGTACGAATTAGGAAGTTATCTCCCGCCATGCGACTGAAATAATGATGGAAGGAGTTTACGGGAGGAGAACTGATAATCTGGCGCACGTTTGGGGGGCTGGCTAGGGTAGGGGCGCGTGCTAAAAAAGCACCCGTAGAAAAACTGAAGCCAAGGTTTTGGTAGTCCTTACCGTAGCGGGCTTTCAAGTGATGGCCCATGGAAGCACCGTTTTGTAAGTTAGGCAAATCGGCTACGTGGAGGTTGTGGGCCCAGATGGCAGTCTTGGTATTAGAGCCGAGTTGTTCGGTCCACCACTGGCTATTATCGGCCATTCGCACATCCCGGAGGTTGCGGTAAGTAGGCTGATGTTCGGCGAAAAGGAGGGTTTCGGTGTCGACTAAGGTTTGACTTAGGCGCAGGAGAAGGGCGTATTCCTCCGTCGAGCTGGCCGAAGTCAACTCAGGTTCGTTAGCCTGGAGCATGGCCTGAATGGCCTCCAGGTCGGCCGTAATCTCTTGGTGGAATTGTTCGCCGGCGGTCGCAAAGGTGCTGCGGTTGAGCTGGCGGTAGGCAGTCGTTCGTTGCGAGATGGCTTGGGCGAGCACGGGGTGGAGTGCTTGTACTCGACGGATTAATTCTGCGGCGTTATAACGGGTGGTTTGGACGTCGTTACCGAGAAACCGTAATTGCTCGGTAGCAGGACGATCTTTGTTGTACGCACGCATCCATTGAAGCAGGCTTCTGACCTCTCGGTTCGTCCAAATCCAGAAAAACATATGCTTGCGCATCAGCTCGTCTAAGGAGCCACCACCGTTACGTACGTAGTCGTCAAAGATCAGGGCTTCAGCGAAATCCATTTCAAAGATGATGGCCTTAAAGCCGTGATTTTCTACTAGGTAACGAAATAGCCGATCCTTCATCTGGAAGAAATCCTTGGTGCCGTGGGTGGCTTCTCCCATCCCTACTATCCGAGCCTCGGTGAGATAATCAAAGGCTTGTAAGTCTTCGGTTGGTCCTTCGGGTAATGGGCTATTGATTGGGCTGGCCAGGAGATTAAGTTCCTCCACAATACTTGCAATCCGGGCTTCCTCGCTGGTTTCAATCTCGATAAACGGTAGTGCCTCTTCCTTTTCACAGGCTAAAAGGCCAAGGCCAGTAAGTAGTAAGAGGACGTATTTCATCACGGGTTTTATCGGGTATACTAAGATAGGCGCTCATCTTTCGAATAACCTATTATTAATGGGGGCTTAACGTTACCACAACTTTTGGCGCGGCCGCAGGTGCAAGAAGAAGGGTGAAGTTCGAAGTAAGAAGGAGAAAAGAATAAATTTTGGTAACGGTATAGGTCTAGGCCTGATTGTCGTACACCCGGAGATCTATGCTTACGCCAGAGACATTCCGAGGTCAGTTGTTGTATATTTTAACTGAAAAGCGGAGGACTTCGGAGTGCGCTGGCGCAGCCAGTTTCTCCGAGTGTCCAGTACTTATCCGTTATGTGAAACTTATGTAGTCGACGTAGAAGCGTCTCCATCTTTCCTATTAATCCACTCAATAAATGGCGGAGCGGTCTTGCCTCGATCACTGTGATGCCAAAATGTCATTTAATTCACGTTGATGGTGTCATTTTGTCGCCCAAGTGTATTTTTTATGCCTTGGAATACCATTTGCTAATGGGAGGGCGTGCAACATCGCATACTAACCTTAAACAAAAAACCGAGATGAAACTCATCAATTATAACCGCCCTTTCCCTACTGAATTTTTCCGCAACTTCGACGATTACGCTACCAAGCATCGTAGCCACCGCCCTGCAGTTAACATCATTGAAAGGGACGACAACTTTGCCCTAGAGCTACTGGCTCCCGGTCGCGAAAAAGAGCTTTTCAATATTGCTTTTAACGACGGCGTTCTTGAGATTTCCTACACCACCGAAACTACTGGTGAAGAGAATAAGTCTAACTATCGTCGCCGGGAATTCCACCTGGCCGACTTTACCCGCCGCTTCACCCTAGACGTACAGGTAATCAATGAAGACGCCATTGATGCAACCTACACCGACGGTGTACTGCGCCTGACTTTACCCAAGCGCGAGGAAGCACTGCCAAAGGCTCCCCGCCAGATTGCAGTTGGCTAAGTGATAAGTAGAGCAAGACTTAAAACAGCCTATAACGACTTGCCGGCTCGTAGCACTGCTGCGGGCCGGTTTGTATTTTAGCTTGCTCCTTCCCACCTTTCTTTGCACCTGCGCTCCGGCGTCCAAGGGGGAGACGGGCTACACCCTTTTAGGGCGCATACGTGCCTATAGACGCTACTCTTTTAGTTCCCCAACTAATGTGCTTAACAACTAAAAGGCTGAAGGCCGTCTAAAAACCACGAAGTGGTGTCTAAAAGCGCAGTGTCTACAAGGCCGCTAGGCCGTCTATCTACTAAAAGCGCGGAGCGCGTCTACCTCCTACCTATCTTCCACGATCAACAAGATCGAATCCGCACTCATTTCGGATTTCAGATAGTCTTGTAGGCGAATACGTTCCGCACGGAGTTGGCTTACCGGAGGGCGAC
>JBCDGT010000225.1:0-6008 GCA_038750915.1 Bacteroidota bacterium | reverse complement strand
TCTTACCCTTTCCTTGTCGCTAGTCGCTCAAACTTCCCGAGAAAGGGAAGCTAGGGAAGACCTTGATTATACCAGTAGTAGTGAGGAAAGAGCTCGTGATCGTGGTCCTGGTGACTTCGGCAGCCAACTTTGGTGGGGTACCGGCGCGCAGTTGGGCTTCAGCGCTACTAACAACACCAGCTTTTTTCAAATTGGCCTATCTCCTATTGTAGGCTACAAAATCAATAACATTCTTAGTGTCGGGCCAAGAGGTAGTCTCGCTTACAACTCTTACAAGGTAGAATTCTTTGGCGGAGGTGAACAAAAAGAAAACTTTATCACTTGGTCCGCGGGCGCTTTTGCCCGGGCGAAGGTCTTTGCTCCCTTTTTCGTACACGCTGAATACAGCCTCGTAAACGAAAGAGAACAGAATTTCAATACGGGTGAGTTGCAACCGCTGACTCGCGCCATTCCCTTCTTAGGCGGTGGTATCAGCCAGGGTGGCGGTATCGGCCAGGCGGGTTTCGAGATCCTCGTATTGTTCCGATTGAGTGGTGCCGATCGGATCAACGACAGCCCCTTTGAATTCCGCTCTGGCTTCAACTTTAATTTCTAGTAGAGTAAGTTCGAAAGTAGTCCATTAAGTATAGTACAGTAGGTAGTTCGTCTACCATGCGTTTGGCAAACGCAAGGAACGAGTTTCTAGCTCCCTAGTTGTACTGACAACTTAACTTGGGTGCATCTCGGCAAGCTCGATGACCAGCTTGATCATTGTCATTCCGTCGCACGTTGTGCGACGGAATGTACCTTTTAGATTAGGTCCTTGAGCTTGTCGAAAAGTCGAAGCGCTAAGATCGATTGTCAGTACACCATAGCTCCTAGCCCTACTCGCCAATCTGACCAAGCTCCACGCCTTCACTGTAGGCCATCTTGATGCCGTTGGCGGACATAGCGGCTTTAATCTGTTCGTTTACCGCGAAGGTGGCTTGCCAAAAATCATCAGGTGCTACGAAGGGTCGGATTGCCACGATGATGTTGTGGGTATCATAAGATTCTATACCTACCTGCGGCTCGGGATCGTTGAGGATAATATCCAAGTCTTTGAGGCAATCGAGAAGGATGCTTTTAAGCTTAGGAAAGCTTTCTTCGTAGGCCATAAGGAGGGTAAGCTCTAAGCGTATATGCCCCTTACGGCTATAATTTGTGACTACCCCGCTAATCACTTCTCCGTTGGGCACGATGTGCGTCTTCTGGCCAGGGGTGACCATTTCGGTATTGAAGATGTCGATGGCTTCTACCTGCCCGAAGAATTCACCACCCACCTGAATCCAATCACCGATCTTATACGGACGAAAAAGGATGATGATGATACCAGCGGCAAAGTTAGCCAAGCTCCCCTGCAGCGCCAGGCCCACGGCGAAGCCGGCGGCCGCTAGTACGGCAACGAAGGAAGCTACATCTACCCCCAGGATACTGGCTACGGTAAAAAACAAAAGCACCTTGAGTGCAGCACCAACTAGGGAACCGAGGAAAGGGGCTAAGTCTGCACCAATACCCTTTTCCTGCATGGTATTTACCGCCAACCTCACTAAGCGGTTGATGACGCGTATACCAATTAATAGAAGGACAATGGCCCCTAATACCTTGGGTGCGTATTCGATTACCATATTACCGGCAGTCTCTAAATAGCCGTTAATCGTCGTTGTATCCATACTGCGAAGATAGCCGGATCACCCAATTATAGGATAGCGAATTGCTGGAAAAGGCATAAGCCTTAAGTGGTTTCCATACTTAAAGTAACCACAAAATTGGCAACAAACGCCAAAAGTTGGTATTGCTTAGGTCTTCCGCTTTTTCTTCTTCGCGGCGGGGAACAAGATATTGTTGAGGATTAGGCGATAACCAGGACTGGTGGGGTGTAAAGTAAGATCTGTCTCCGGATCATTGACCAAGTGTCGGTAATCCGCGGGGTCGTGGCCAGCATAAAAGGAGAAAAAGCCTTCGCCAAAATTACCATGAATGTATCGAGCTTCGTCCGCTGGCTTATTTTCGCCAAGGATTAGGATGTCCGACTTAATGTGTTCTTTGCGGAAAGCCGTCGTCTGGCCCATGAAGCCCTTTACCGTTCGGGTGTGGTTTTGGGTCAGCATGGTTGGAACAGGGTCCCACTTAGCGCTGAAGTCAAAGAGGGTGAAATAATCCTGGTTTTGTGGTACCCGGCGTGGGTTATGGTCGATGTCACTAAATTCGTATTCGAGGGGGTTTCGACGAAGACGGAAATTTTCGAAGGCAAAGGTTTTACTATAATCTAGCTTACTCTGGGCCTGAGGGTCAATCGCATCGCCATCGTAGTAGGGTGCGCAAATATCTACCCCATCTGCAGCAAGGGCTATATCGTAGCTGTCCGTAGCGGAGCACATGGCAAACATGAAGCCACCGCCACCAACAAACTCCCGTACCTTCTTTACCACCGCCAGTTTTAACTGACTAACCTTTTCAAAGCCATTACGAGCCGCAATTTCTTCTTGATAAGCGACTTGTCGACGGTACCAACCAGCCGTATGGAAGCTGCGGTAAAAGCGGCCGAACTGCCCGGTAAAGTCTTCGTGATGTAGGTGGAGCCAATCGTACTGCGCCAGTTCATCGTTGAGCACCTTGTCGTCGTAGACCGTCTCGTAGGGGATTTCAGCGTAAGTAAGTACTAGGGTTACAGCATCATCCCAGGGCTGCACCTTAGTGCCTTCTCGAAAATTAAATTCGGGGGTATATACCGCAATCTTGGGCGCCTTTTCCAACTTCATGGCGTCCATATTCTTTTCCGGATTAGCAATATCTGCAAGTATGGCGTTGAACTTGGCATCGGGGATCACCTCGTACTTCACACCACGAGTAAGGCATTCCCGTTCAAAGGCCCGGCTGTGTTGAAAGGCAAAGCTCCCGCCCCGATAATTTAGCAGCCACCAGGCATCAATGTTGTTATCGAGTACCCAGTAGGTTATACCGTAGGCTTTAAGGTGATCGGTTTGCTTCTCGTCCATCGGAATCAGGATGGTGGAAGCGTTCAGGCTAACGGTTGCGCAAAGCAGGAGTAGTAGTAAAGAGAGATTACGTAATGCCATTTTTCTTTGGGGTAGAGACTTATTGGATAAAGGTAACGCTTGTTGGATGCATTTAGGTCTACAGTATGGTGGCTAGGCATAACTCTGCAAAATATTCTTTGCACCTGCGCCCGCGCCCAACTCCGAGCGAAGCGAGCTTGCGCAGCGAATATTCAGAATATTTGATCTAGCAGATAACCTTTAAGTAGCGCGGCCAAATGCTGTTGCAAATTTTAAATGTTACTTGTTGAATCAGAAATTCTAAATTTTACTGCACCACTAAGCGTTGGCCAAGACCAATCGCTCGCCCAGTAGCATCGAGGGGTTGCAGGAAGTAAAGTCCTGGGTTAATACCCGCCAACGATAGCCTGGTCCGCTCGCCCCGAGCCGCCACTCGGCGCACTTCCCGACCACTGATGTCGTAGAGGCGGTAACCAGCAGCATTACCGGCTACAGTCGTTGCCCCAGCGGCTGGATTAGGATACACGGATAGTCTTTCGCCACTTACCAGTGGTGCTTCGGTGGACACCAGCTGGTCGATTTGGAAGTCCCATGCACCACGGCCGTAAGTACCAAAACGAGCCATATTTTCTTCTTCGAGGAATTCGACGGAATAATACCGCATCGTAGGGGCAAATTGCCCCGCCAGATCGAACCAACGTTCTTCACTCGCTACGTAGACGAAGGGCCCTGCTTCCGTAGCCGCAAACAGCAAACTCTCGGTAGCGTTAGCGGCCAGGCCGTGAACGACCGTAGGTGGCAAACCATCGCTCATGGGGAAGAAATTCTCCCCGCCATCAGTAGATCGCCAAACCGGGGGATTACTGTAACCAGAGCCTCCCAGCCAAACGGTCTCCGCCTCCGTCTTGGAGGCATGAATAGCCTGGCCGTACAGGTACCAACCGGAAGGCAGAAAATTGAGGGTTTCCGTCCAGTTTTCCCCCTCGTCATCCGAAGTGAAGAAGCGGCCTTCGGAGGTCGCTACGTAGAAGCGCTGTGGGTTCACGGGCGAATAAGTCATGGCGGTGAGGTTGCCAGCCGCAGCATCAAGAAAATCGAAGGGTTTATCCGTCGCTATCATATCCCCGTAGGTAGGGCTGTTGGGGTCCCGATCCAACTCTACGGCTACCAAAAAGGAGCCAGCGCGAGCAGTGTCCGCGCTGCCACCCGCCATGTACAAGATCACCCGGCCATCTTCCCGCGGTGGCGACATCATTGGCGTGATCCAAGCAAATTCATCCGGGCTTTCTAGTTCGAAACGGGTAAAAGACAGATTATTCCCATCATCTTCCAGCACGTCGTAGAAGCCAAAGACCAAACCAAAGGGATAGGCCGTAAAGAAGATATTCCCCTCCTCCGCGAAGCTAATATGGCCAAAATCTCCGCTAAACCATTGGTAGCCCCCCATGATTTCCGTTCCGTCCCCATCGTCAGGCAACACTTGGAACCCCTGATCCTGAGAACCGGCGTAGACTTCGAGCGGATTACCCGGATTAGTACGCACATCGTAGTACTGAGCCACATTTAATCCCTCCTGCGCTACACTATACCACATGCTATCGCTCGGATTGAGTTGGTTGAGACCGCCGTGGTTACTAACCAGCATCTGGGTACCCCCAGCCGGGTCTTCGATTTCCTTCAGTCGCATAATATCGGCGTGCAGGTACATAACGGGATCATCGTAGTAATCAAACCAGCGGTTGGGGAACTCGAAAGTTTCGCCACCGTCACGACTCACGTAGAGCTCTACGGCACCCCAGGCGACGAAGTCGGGGTCCGACGGACGCACGTAAATGGACTCGTAACGCCAGGGCGTTTTATCCAGTCGGGGCATTTCCCGAAAGCTTGCTCCATCGTCATCGCTGCGGAAAAGTTGGTCGTCTGCCTGGATGAAAATGCGCAAGCCATTTGTATCTGCTTGGTCAGCGGCAGCAATACGGGCCCGGTAAAAGTCGGTCGTTTCAATATCGAGGCTGGTCACTTCACGGTAGCTGAAGGTGTCCGTATCCGTTTGCTCTAACTCGTACAATTCGACGAGGGGATCGTCGTACATCCGCTTTAGGAGCACAAACAACCTTCCGGTACCGGGAGGGGAATAGAGGTGGGTAATCGTCAAATCTCCGGCCTCATCCTGAAAAGGAGGAGAAACAAAAGAGGTATAAGATTGCCCGCCATCCGTAGACCGGTACACTTCGTACCTCCCCCGATCAATTTGTAAAGTAGCGTAGGCCACCTCGCCGACTATTTGGGGTGAAAAAAAGTTAGTAAGCTGGTCTACATTCAGCTGATCCCCGTCACGAAAAATACTGGCGAACTCCCAATTTTCTCCATCATCGCTGGAATACATCGGGACATCATTGCTGTAAGCAAGCAAATTACGGCCAGCGGCAGTAGACACCATTCCGAGGTAATCTCGGTCAAAATAGATGTCGTGATTTACTAGGGTGTATTCTTCCTGGGCGTAATCCATCTGCCAAATAGAACCACCCGCTGACATAATGAATAAAGAATTGAGGTCTTCGGGGTCCTGGACGACGTCAAACACACTACCAGCGGTAAACTTACTGCCCCGCTCAAACCATTCACCGGTTAGGAGGCCATCAGCAAAGTCCTCCAGGCCCTTTTGCCGGGGGGCATTACGCCGCTTCCGGTGGCGGGCCATGGCGTTGTGGGCTTCCAGCTTCCGCCAGTCGGTACCTGGCGCAGCACGGTGGAAAGCTTCCTCCCATTTTTCCCGGCTGGTTTCTTTTTCTTCGCCGTCGGCTTCGTCGGCATCTACGAGTTCAATAGGAGCCCGAAGTGGGAGTTCCGGTGCAATTGTTGGTTCAGAACAGGCATAAAAAAGTAGGGCCAGGGCAAGTAGCGGGTAAATTTGCTTCATCAGGGGCGTTTGTGTGTCTAAAGGTAACCTCTTTCCTTCCAGTGGGATTG
>JBCDGT010000224.1:0-6063 GCA_038750915.1 Bacteroidota bacterium | reverse complement strand
TTAGCTAATAAATTACTTTCACCATCCATCTAAAAGGCCTCTTTCTTTGCAACTGGCAACTTAACCGTAGCTTTGGCTTCTCAACATGTGGACTTAACAAAACGCTCTTATGCGCTCCTTTTGCTTTTCCTTATTCTTGGTGTTCAGCCTGGTTCTTTCCGCTCAAATCACGACCCCAAGTGATTTCTTACCCCACCAGCTTGGGGAAACCTTCACGCCACATCACTTGCTGGTTGATTATTACCAAGCGATAGCTGCCGCTAGCCCCAGGGTTAAACTAGAGCAGTACGGAACGACGAACGAAGACCGCCCCCTGCTGCTTGCCTTCGTGAGTAGCACCAATAACTTGGCACGATTGGAGGCGATTCGGGAAAATAACCTAAGAATTGCCGGGCTGTTGCCGGGAGACCCAGACCCTGCTCTCGAAGATATTGCGATTGTGTGGTTATCCTTCAGTGTCCACGGCAACGAAGCGGCGGGAGCGGAGTCGAGTATGGGAGTACTTTATGACCTAGCCAATACCGGCAACCCCCGTACAACCGAGTGGTTGAAGAACACTGTAGTTATCTTAGACCCCTGCCTCAATCCTGATGGTTACAACCGCTACAGCAACTGGTACCGGCAGCAGGCGACGCTGGGCCTGGACCCGAACCCAGCCGCCCGGGAGCACAACGAGCCTTGGCCCGGTGGGCGGGTCAACCATTATCTCTTCGACCTGAACCGCGACTGGGCCTGGCAAACCCAGGTGGAGAGTCAGCAACGCATGGTACAATACAAGCAGTGGATGCCGCACATTCACGCCGATTTGCACGAACAAGGCTATACCAGCCCCTACTACTTTGCACCTGCGGCCGCGCCCTTTCATGAATACATCACCGATTGGCAAGCTGATTTCCAAACCGAAATCGGCAAAAACCACGCCCGCTACTTCGATGCTAATGGCTGGCTCTACTTCACCCGCGAGCGCTTCGACCTGTTGTACCCAAGCTATGGTGATACCTGGCCGACCTTTAACGGCGCCATTGGTATGACCTACGAACAGGGCGGCCACAGCCGTGCCGGACGGGCGATTGACCTACCCAACGGCGACACCCTTACCCTCTACGACCGAGTAGAACACCACCGCACTACCTCTCTAAGTACTGTGGAAATAGCCAGTAAGGAAAGTGATCGCTTACTGGACAATTTCCGTCAGTATTTTCAGGATGCCGTCAATAAGCCCCAGGGAGAGTACCTAACCTACATTATTAGCGGCAATACCCCCCGGGGAAAAATGCGCCGCCTGACGACTCTGCTGGACCGCAACGGCATTGCCTACTCCAGAGCAAAAACGACGGAGGCTATCAGTAATCTTTACGATTATCAAGCCGGAGATTCGGAGGGCAATGCTGGCGTAGCAGCCGGCGACCTCATCATCAGTGCTTACCAGCCCCGCTCCGTACTGGCCCAGGCCTTATTCGACCCAGAGGTATATGTGGAAGACTCCGTGACTTACGACATTACCAGCTGGTCCGTCCCCCTTGCTTACGGCCTGGAAGCCTACGCGAGTAAGGCGCGACTGAACCTGGATACAGAAGCCTTCACCCTACCTGCTTTCGAAGATCCCTTGGCCGGAAAAGACCTCTCTTCCGCCTACGCCTACGTAGTTCCCTGGGAAGACCTCTCTTCCGCCAGCTTCCTAGGTGCCGTAGTAAGCGCTGGTATTCAGGCCCGAACAGCCTCCAACGACTTTAGTATTGGCCAGCAGGAATTTTCCGCTGGGGCTATTGTCATTACGCGGGCAGACAACCGCAAGACGGAAGATTTTATCTCCAAGCTGCGGAAGCTCGTGCGGGAGCACGAGGTGGAGCTGGAGATTCTTACTACTGGCTTTAGTACCTCGGGCGGTGACCTGGGCAACGGCAGCTACCATCTCGTTGGCCAACCGCGAGTAGCGATGGTGGGCGGTGAGAGCGTTAACGCCAACCAGTTCGGCCAGGTGTGGTACTACTTCGAACAAGACCTGGGCTACCCCATCAGTATCTTCCGCGTACAAGACTTAGGCGACGTGGCCGAAGGAGATTACGATGTGCTCATCTTGCCTTCCGGATACTACAACCTGGCCAGTAGCGAAGAAACGCTCCGCGACTGGGTGCGCGACGGCGGCAAACTCATTGCCATCGGCGCGGCCAATCGTAGCCTCAGCCGGCTGGATGCCTTCTCGCTAGAGCGCAAAGAAAGTGAGGAAGAAGAGGAAGCAGCAGACACCCCGGACGAGCGCTTGTTACCCTATGGCGGCGCCGAGCGCCGCTTTATCTCCACCTTCAATCCCGGAGCGATCATCGGCGTGGAGCTGGACGAGACCTACCCCCTGGCCTTCGGCTTAGGGGACTATTACCATAGCCTAAAAACCGGCAGTACGGCTTATGACTACCTGGAGGACGGCGTTAACGCCGGTCGGGTACGCCAAGCGCCCTTTATCTCCGGCTTCGTTGGTGCAGAAGCGAAAAAAGCCCTGGACGAAACGCTCGTCTTCGGCGTGGAAGACATGGGCCGTGGCCAGGTCATCTACCTCGTAGACAACCCGCTGTACCGTGGTTTTTGGGAGCAGGGGAAGTTGCTGTTTGCTAATGCTTTGTTTCAGGTAGACTAGCAAGCGAAGTGGCTCTTACCCCGACTTTAATACACTTGAATTAATTAAATGGATTATAAAAGCAGCTACAACTATTCGGGGGAAGCGAAGGTCTTGACGGTAAAAATGGCCTCGACGGGTGGAATCTTTCTTGGCATTATAGGTTTAATAGTCTTAGCTGTTGGAATTTTTGGATTCTTCATCTGGAAAGAAATTTGGGCCCTTCTTTTAGGAGGAATTTTTCCTTTATTGGCTGGAGCTTTTATGTTTTGGATGGGTATAGTTTCCTTAGGCAAAAAGAGTGTTTTTACGATTGGAGGGGGCAACTTATTAGTTGAGCATAAAGGAAAAGGGAAAAAATTACCGTCAGCAACAATTCCCTGTGATGAGATTGAAGCCGTAAAAAAGAAATTTAATACTGTTGCTGTTGGTAAGGGCCAAAAAATGGATTTTTATCCAATCACTATTTATAAGAAGAATGGTGAGGCCATAAAAATTATGGAGATTGTGGGTGATGTAAAAATGGCTTACGAAATCCGGCAGTTTGTTCGCAAGAGATCTGGTCTGATCGACCGTAAATAATAGGTTCTTAATGCCTTTGTTGTACGGTTAAGTATTGATTTTAGGAATATTGACTTTCATATCTTAAATCAAAATTTTCAATGGCATCAGGGCGCGACCGCAGGTGCAAGCAATAGTAGGAGGCCAGGCCGTTTTAAGTGCTTCGCTGATAGGTAGCTATGATCAAACCGCCTGTATAGGCTTGTTGGTCCGTTAACTGCCAGCTTACGGCAGTAGTAGAATCACCGAATAATTTCACCCCACCCCCTAGGACCATTGGGTTGATTTTCAGCTTTAATTCATCAATTAAACCATGATCAAGTAACCAGCCGGCGAACTGTCCGCCGCCGCAGAGGTAAACGTCGGTAGGGGAAGCATCGCGAATGGCGGCTACCCGCTGCAGCGCCAACTTCTCTACGTGGATTTGTGGGTGTGGATCGGGTAAGTGCAGGTGCTCTGAAAAAATGTGGTGTTCCATGTGCTGGTAAGCAGGCTGCCCGGGTTGGAGGCCGTATTGGTAGCCAAATTCGTAGGTATTCCGCCCCATGATGGTGGTGGAGAAATTGAGTAAGTCCTGCTGGTATTGCTCCACACCCGCTCCGTCCATAGCGAAGCGACTGATATCTCCGTCTGGCCCGGAGATGTACCCATCGAGGGAGATGGCAACGTAGTAAATGATCTTGGGCATGAGCGTATTTTTTGGGTAAGGGGTTCCCGGTCAGAAGATGGATACTAGTGAGCAGCGGGTTGCTAACACTTATTATCGGATGCTTAGTTGCAATTAATGGGTCGAGCCCTGAATGAACGCCTAGTTTTAGCAAGCTGACTTTGGTCCTTCGCTAAGTATAGAGATGTCCTAGCAGGACTTGGGGGGCTTGATTATCGGTTAAGTGGTCTAATTGTTTTCAACATTTACTTTCGGTATCAACCTATCACTAAACCTATTTGCTCTCTCTATCGAATCTTTAGAGGCAGGTGCAATCGAGTTATAGAAAGAAATGCCGTAAGGCTTGGTAGCATATTGCCTAAGGAAATCTTCAGTGACTTGGAAATAGTTACTATCAACCATCACCGGTGAGACTACTTCAGTAAAGCCTAGCCAATAGACGCCATCAATACTATTTACCGGAGCCTGGTCGGTAATTGTATTTTTTCGAAAGCTGATTAATTCCTTTTTATCAGATTTATAAAAGAAAACTCCTTGGAAGCCTAAAGTCTTACCGGAAGGTGTTGTTCTTACATCTCTGCCATTATAATTAAAGGTGTTTCCAATAATCTCAAGGGGCAATTCAGCGTAAATGCCCTGCTTTCGTGAAGAGTCGATAATATTGTTCACCACCTTTATCCCTTTAGCATAATAGGGTGTCGCGGTATCGTTTAATACAGTAATTCCCGTGAATTGATTACCTATTATTCGATTTCTTTCGATCAAGACTGCGCTAATTTGCCCGGTCTGAGCCGGCAGGTATTCCCTATTCATCTTTACTTCCACCCCATGAACACCATTATTAGTTAGTTGATTGTCGATAATTTTCACATCAACTCCACCCGGGTATAAATCAATAGCATCACCGGGATTGTTTGAAATGGCACACCCTTGAATGAGAATATTCGTACAATTAGAAAGAGTCTTTACTCCATCCTCCCCAACGCCTCCCCTACCGTTGGTGATGGTAGTGTTTTGTATGTCCACATTGTCTACGACGTAGTTCGCTATTTCATTACGGTCAGTTGGTAGAAAACCTAAATAGACCTGATGCCCGTTGCCTACAAGCGTACATCTATTTATAGTGACATTTTCTCCCCGTCTAATCCAGACGCCACTATAGTAATCATATAGCTTTACATTTTCAATCAAGATGCCATTGTTATGATCACCTAGATTGTCAATCAAAATCAATGCTTGCCTATTAGAATCTGCATAGATTTCGCCCTTAAGAATTAGGTTTTCAACCTTAATTTCACTGGCATTTACCACTCTGATCGCGGCAGTGGTTATGGAATATTCCTTAATAATCTCTTCTCTACCAGTTCCTCCTTGCAAAGTCCAGCCGGTTTTCAACCTTAACTCATCCTCCCCCCGGAGATAAAGGAAACTATCGGTTTTCACCGTAAAAGTGGCTTTTTCCGAAGGTAACTTTTCAATGGTGCCTACGTCAATATAATAGCGATTTCCGATTCGCTGGGTGAGGGATTGCTCGCTGATCTCATATGTCTGGATTTTGCAAGAAAAAAGAAATAGCGTAGCAAGGGCCAGTAACCAGTGTACTTTTACCATGAGTAGGTGTTAGGGGTAGCGATATTATTGCTAAAATTACTCCTTAGCGCGCAGGCCAAACAATAAAATGAAAAACATCAACACCGACATCGCCATTATCGGTAGCGGACTCACCGGCTTAACCCTAGCCTACCGGCTGCGGGAATCCGGCCGCTCCGTCGCCCTAATTGAAGCCCGGGACCGGATCGGTGGCCGCATCCACACCCTCGAAAAGCTTGATCTGCCCCCAATGGAAATGGGAGCTACCTGGTTGGGTAGGAAGCACACCGCCCTGTGGAAATTATTACAGGAACTTAAAGTCGGTATATTCGAGCAGGGCTACAGCGAACGGGCGATTTACGAGCCAATGTCCATCAGTCCGGCGCAGCTAGTGGCCTTGCCACCAAACGAAGATCCTAGCTACCGCATCCAAGGGGGTAGTTCGGCCCTGATCAAAGCCTTGGTCGATACCCTACAAACCTCTCAGTTGTACACTGGCCAGCGGGTGCAAGGGATTACCGCTACGGAAACCGGAGCAGTAGTGAAGACCGCCGACACTGTTTACGTAGCAAACCAGGTGGTCTCTACCCTGCCGCCTTATCTGCTTGTACAGTCCGTTACTTTTAGTCCTTCT
>JBCDGT010000223.1:0-6083 GCA_038750915.1 Bacteroidota bacterium | reverse complement strand
GAGCGACCTCGGGATACCAGGGCATTTGTTCCTGGTGGACAATCTTTCGGTTATCCTCACATAATTCGTAAGCAATGACGCCGGAACCTGGGGAGGCGTGCTTCAAATCTAAGTAGAGTACTTGTAAATCGTGGGAAGCGTAAAAGGCGTTTTCGGGGGTGCGTACGTAATCGTCATCCTCCATGGCTACTCCAACGTAAAGCCGTTGTAGCTGAGGATCGTAGCCCGTCATAAAGTAAGCTGAGGCGTCTCCAGGACGATTTTTTTTCGCATCATTTTCGTAGCGATTGATTGGGTAGCGAACGGTGTTGGCAGGCCAGTCACTCAAATCGCCATCAATTTTGATATCACTAATAGGGTAGGCGTAGGCAATCTCTCCATTGTTGGCTATAACATACTGCAGGGAGCACAATAACAGTACCATCGGGAGAAGTGTACGGGTATAGAAAGCCATAGTTGTGTGTGGATATATATCCACAAAGACGGCAAGGCTTAGACCTGGTTGCACGTTTGGCTCGACTGCCCAACGACCTTGATCATAAGGTCACCCCCCGCTATGCTAGTTGTTGTCGTAGCTGCTCCGGGCCTTCAAATCGGATAGCATCAAGCCCTAATTTCTTCGCTGCTGCTACATTGCGTTCACTATCATCGATAAATAAGCAGCCGGAAAAATCACCCAACCCGTAAGTGTCCCTTAAGTGCAGATAAATATCCGGATTCGGTTTTTTCATTTTTACTTCTCCCGAGACCATAATATTCTCAAAAAGACCCAGAAAGGCAAAATTTTCTCTTGCCCAAGGGAAAAGCTCCGCACTCCAGTTGGTAAGGGCTAACAGGCGGTAGTCACCGGTGGCGTGCACTGCTTTTAAAACGTCCACGGTACCTGCGATCGCGCCCGAAAAGTGCTCCGTCCAGCGGTCGTAGTACATTCTAATCTCCCGTTCCCACTTGGGGTGTTCAGCTACCAGTAATTCTGTTGCTTCTGCTACTGGGCGGCCCCGGTCTTGCTCTTCGTTCCAGTCGAGGTGGGTAATATTCTTTACGAACCAATCTGCCTCTGCTGGTGTCGCAAAAACCTTGTTGTAAAGTAGGCGAGGGTCCCAACCGATGAGGACGTTACCAATGTCGAAAATGATGGTGTGTACGGGGTGTTTTTCCATAGCCCGCAAGGTAGGGTATTAGGAGCTGGGAACTAGGAACTGGGAGCTGGCATATCTTTTCCTGGTTCCCAACACCCAGTTCCCCAAAAAAGGGCGCGGCCGCGGGTGCTAAATAGGTTGTCATGTTTTTAATCTCCGCTCCAACCGGCGGCGGATCGGAAAGGGTTAGGGATAGCCCGACTAACCAAAGTTACTAGCCCGGCGCCAAGCCCCACCCGACCTTTACCAGCGTAAAATAAATATTTGACTTCGAGGTGTAACACCTTTATCTTACCCTACATAAACGGGTGCAAACATTTCATCTCATTACCGCATGTACCGCCTGTACCTAAGCTTCTGCTGTTGCCTGTCTCTCGCCCTCGGGGCGCAGGACTTTGCGCCGACAACCGTCGTTTGTCAAGATGGTCCATACCTCCTTCAAAGTCCCTTAACGGACGGACAGACTTACCACTATCAGTGGGAGCGTTCCTTCGACGGCGGTAGCAGCTGGACAGCTACGGGAAGTGACGCACCGGAGCTTCCCGTTAATAGCCCAACGGCCGGTATTCGGTACCGTTTCCATTACGCAACTACTACTTCTTGCCTGATGGATCCGGCCTGCCGGCAAACGACTGGGGTTACGGAGTTACTAGTTCAAATTCCTACCTTCAATCAGGGGCGGACCCTTTGTGCTGGCGATACCTTATTCGTGGGTAGTGCTGCCCTTACTACCGCTGGTAATCACCGCACGGTGATCCAAACGGAGAGTGGCTGCGATAGTATTGTGAATACTTTCCTGCAAATACTGTCCGCACACGACGAGCTTTTCTTTGTTGATCTTTGTCCTGGCGAAGACTTCTTGGGCCGCACCTTTAATCGGGATACGACCATCATCGAAGTCAATACCGCTGCGAATGGTTGTGACAGCATCAACCGTTACGAGATTAACGTCTCTTTGGACGATGCTGCTAACCTCAATATCGATGGCCCTACTACTGTCTGTATTGGGGAAGAGGAGGTTTACCTGACGGCCCCCGGCCAATTTCGATCATATGCCTGGAGTACTGGACAAACTGCCCCTTCCATCGAAGTGATGGCTTCCGGCATTTACGAACTAACCCTCACCAACTTCACGGGCTGTGAAATAGTCCTTAGCCACGAGCTGGTGTTCGTTGCACTGGAACTCACCTCGGTTACGCCAACTTCGCCAGCCTGTCCGGGGACAGAAACGGGCCAAATTAATATTCTGGCAAGTGGAGATAACGACTTGCTTTACTCCATCGATGGTGGCGAAAGCTTCCGTGGGGAGCCTGATTTTACGGATCTACCTCCCGGTAGCTATGAGGTTGTCGTAGAAAGTGTTGATGGGTGTACGCTTAGTACCAATACGGAGATTCTCCCCACTAACCCTTTGCAATTACGAACGGACCTTCCAGAAACACAGACCATTGAACGAGGAGACTCGCTGCAACTAGCCATTGTGGCAGACTTCGCTGTGGAGGAATGGCGCTGGTCTCCTGCTCAGTGGATCAGTCAGCCCGATTCTGCCACTACGCTTGCCTTCCCTTTAGTGGATACCGAATTCCGCGTAGAAGCCATTGCTGCTGGCGGCTGCTCCGTACAAGATACTTTCCTGGTGACGGTAATGGATAGTCGACGTTTCTACGCGCCTACAGCCTTCAGTCCCAACGGAGATGATCGAAATGATCGTTGGCGCTTATTTACCGGCCCCCGGGCGGAAGCCATCATCGGATTGCAGATTGCCGACCGTTGGGGTGGTGTACGCTACGTCCAGCAAGAACCAGCCCTTCCCCCGGAAGAGGCTGGCTGGGATGGTACGGATAATGGTACGCCCATGCCACCTGGCACCTACCTCTACTCCGCGGCTATCCAATATGCTGATGGGAGTAGCCTTCCGGTAAAAGGGCAAATCACCCTCATGCGCTAACCGCTCTCCTAGGAAAACATCATCCCGAATACAAAAACCAACTAACATGCGCTTTTTCTACGCTTTATCGATCCAATGCTCCCAGAATGGCTACGGCCATCGAGGGGTGAGGAATCTGGGAAACTCGCTGCTGGCGGGGCTCCTCCTATTCTTCTTGTTCATCAGCTCCTCCGGTCTGTTTGGGCAAGAGCTCAGTCGTAGTGTCGTTGGCTCTGCCGGAACCTACTTCTCGGCGGTCAATGTTGGCAATATCCACTTCACCGTAGGCGAAGTTGCCGTAGACCGCACCCAGAACGGCATCGTACTCGAAAGAGGTTTTCACCATGGTCTCTTCGATCTGTTGAGTACCTCCGTATGGACGGCCCCCGAAGTACAACTACAGCTGGATGTTTTCCCGAATCCTACTGCCGATATGGTAACCCTTAGCGGTGATTGGACCTCGCGGGATCGACTCCAAATCCGAGACCTCCTTGGGCGCTCGCTACTAGATAGGACATTGCCGCCTGAGCGCGTGGAAATGAGCCTACGGGCTTATCCTCCCGGTACTTATCTGCTGACCATCGTCCGTGATGGACGTCCCCTGAAAACCCTACGCGTCATCCGTCAATAACCCACCGCTCTACCTTTCCTAAATCAACATATCATGTACTCAAGAACTACTAATGCTCCCTTGCGAGCGCTCCTCCTTTTTTGTCTTTTCTTCGCATTTTGCGCCGGTCTTTTTGCTCAGGCACCTAGTGGGTTCCGCTTCCAGGCCGTGGCCCGTGATGCGATGAATGACGTAATGTCCACGGAGAATATTGCCGTTCGAGTAAGCCTGCTAAAGGGAGGCCCTTCCGGTTCTGTTGGCTACAGCGAACGTCACGAGGTAACGACTACGGACCTCGGTGTTTTCGATCTCCACATTGGTAATGGTGTGAGCCTTAGCGGCGATATTAATACGCTTGATTGGGGCAATGATTCTTACTTCCTAAAGATCGATATCGACCCCACTGGCGGAACTAATTACATCAACCTCGGAGCCAGCCAACTCTTATCAGTTCCCTATGCGCTTTACGCTAGGGAAAGTGGCTCAGGTGGTGGAGGGAACCCTACGGATGAGCTACAAAACCTCATTTATGATCCTAATACCCAGACGTTAACGCTTACGGATGGTAACTCGGTTACCCTGCAAGGCGGTGGTGGTGTTGGCCCTCAGGGCCCACAAGGAGAACAAGGCCCCGCTGGCCCACAAGGTGAGCAGGGGCCCGCTGGTCCACAAGGCCCCGCCGGACAAGACGGTACGGGTATTTCTCTCCAGGGTACTGTCGCTACGGTGGGTGATCTACCGGCGAATGGAAATGACGAAGGCGATCTCTACATCGTTTCTGCCGACGGTAATGCCTACGCCTGGGATGGCACCATGTGGAATAATGTTGGTGCCATCCAGGGACCCGCTGGTCCTGCTGGTCCTCAAGGAGATGCCGGCCCTGCCGGCCCCCAAGGTGACGAAGGTCCTGCTGGTCCTCAAGGTGACCAAGGAGATGCTGGCCCTACTGGTGCTCAGGGTCCCCAAGGTCCCGCTGGTCCGCAGGGACCCGCTGGCCAAGATGGTACGGGTATTTCCCTACAAGGTACCGTGGCCACTTTCAACGATCTTCCATCAATTGGTAACCAAGAGGGTGACCTTTACATTGTTGCTGCCGATGGAGACGGCTACGCCTGGGATGGTAGCATGTGGACTAACGTGGGCGCTATTCAGGGTCCGCAAGGCCCTCAGGGCGTTCCTGGTGATCAAGGCCCCGTAGGCCCGCAGGGGGATCAAGGTCCTGCGGGTCCTCAAGGGAATGCTGGACCAGAAGGCCCTAAAGGAGATAAAGGTGACCAGGGTGACCAGGGTCCTGCCGGCCCCCAGGGACCGGTTGGACCGGAGGGGCCCGCCGGCTCCTATACTGCTGGACCGGGCATTGACATTAGCAACAATAATGCCATCTCAGCGCTCGACGCTAGCCCGACCAACGAACTACAATCTTTAAGCCTCAACGGCAACACACTCTCCCTTTCCCTGCAGGGAGGATCGGTAAACCTAGCGGGTATTGGTGGCTCTTCACCCTGGACGGAAACCGGTAACCGGGTGAGCTACACTGGCGACGTTTTAATTGGTACTTCTACTCCCCAAACAGGATTTAGGCATACTATTTCGGGTGATCTGCTCATGAACTCCAGTGTAGGAGCTTTCCATTTAGGCTTCCCTAACAACGGGAACCAGTGGCGGATGTCAACTAGTGGCGCGGGTGCTGACTTACTCTTCCGCTCCAAGCCAAGTGGCACTTCTGCCTTCAACACTCGATTTAGGATGAATCAAGGAGGGGAGTTTCTCGTCGGAAATATTAGTGGAACGGAGGCCTGGATGCACGTGCAAAACAACTCCACCATCGACAAGCCACACCTGAAACTAGAGGAAGTAGGCAACGATTTCGCTCGCCTAGAGCTGACCAATACCTCCGCTGGGGGGGCTTACTGGCACGTAGCGGGCTTCCCTTCTACTTCTGCGGCTAGTGCTCGCTTAAATTTCTATTTCCGCAACAGTGCCGGAGCTGCCGATCGAATGACCATTACTGGAGACGGTGAGGTGGGGATCAACGGCACCCCTACTGCCCGACTGGAGTTGTACCAGCGCGGCCAGGCGGTCGGCACCGGCCTGCGTTTTGATGACGGCACGGCCAATCAAGATTGGGACGTTACCCACGGCTTCTCGCTGCGCTTTCACTACGGTGGTAGCCTGCGCGGCTTCATCAACGCTAATACGGGTGCTTACACCCAGTCTTCGGATAAGCGCCTGAAAACGAATGTCAGCAAGCTCTATCCCGTGTTAGCCAAAGTAGCTGCTCTACAGCCCACTACTTACTCCTATAAGTCCGATGAGAGTAATGAAATGACCGTTGGCTTAATGGCCCAGGAGGTGAAGGAGATTTTCCCTGAGCTGGTGTCTTACTCTGAAGCAGACGAGCTGTATG
>JBCDGT010000222.1:0-6085 GCA_038750915.1 Bacteroidota bacterium | reverse complement strand
CCGTGCTCGGTGCTAACTTGGATCAGGCAAATTAGCGTGAAGTATCTTTTTTCTCCGATGAACTCCGTATCGAAGCCCATCCATTCAATACCCTGACATTCGTTTGCAAAGTGTTTTAGACCCTGTTCAGTATCAATAAAAGTGTGTGGAAAGACGGCTGTAGCCATTAAAAATCTTTTTTAGGTTGCGCAAGGTACGGGTAAGTTGGTGTTTAGATATAGCTTTTCCTATTTTATAAGCTTTCAAGGCTTTCCTTTGTCCAGATACGATGCACCAAGCCAGCAACCAAAGCGTTAGGATTAAGTTAAATGGACAAATTGAATATGTCCTACTAAGCTTTTACCCCATCCATTGGTCACAAAGCCCAATTGCACTTGGGTAAGGAGGGAACAAGCCGTTCTCCCATCCGTTAAGACCTAGCATACTTGCTTACCGATTATTGCCATGAAAACCATCAAACGTATCCTTATCGCTGTAGTTGTTTTACTCGTACTCGGAGTAGGATTTCTGCTGGCAGCCCCCATCCTCTTCAAGGATCAGATCGTTGCTAACGTCAAGATCGCCGCAGAAAAAGCAGTAGATGCCGAAGTGGACTTTTCCGACATTCACCTGAGTTTTCTACGCAGTTTTCCGGAGGTATCGTTACGCATTGAAGACCTATCCATTATTGGTATTGATACCTTTGCTGGCACACCGCTGGTGACAAGCAAGGAGGTGGAAGTCGACATAGGCTTTTGGTCGGTAGTAGGTGGAGATGGCACCTACAACATCGATGCGGTGCGGATGGACGAACCTTTCGTCAACCTTCTGGTGCTTGGCCCGGACCTAGCCAATTACCTAATCGTTCCCGAATCAGCGGATGACCCTGCTGTCGATCCGAACGCGGCACCTGCGTCTGCGCAAATAAATCTCAACCACTACGAAATCACGAACGGCCATTTCGTTTACGACGATCGGGGTATTGATACCTACCTAGAAATTACGGGGCTGAACACCACGGGAGATGGTGATTTTACGGCTACTGTTTTTGACCTTGACACCTACTCAGAAGCAGCATCACTCACGCTGAAACAAGGTGGCGTGGCTTACCTGAAGGAGATAAAAACTGTGGCTAATGCCCTGGTTAACATCGACCTAAACAACAATCGGTACACCTTTCTCGACAATGAACTCACCCTCAATGAACTGTTGCTGAATTTTGGCGGCAGCATCAGCCTGGAAGATAACGATGACATTGTTTTCGACCTAGATTATAGCGCACCAGCTAATGATTTTCGCCAGCTGTGGAGCATCATTCCCGCCACCTACACCCAAGGTTACGACCAGGTGAAAACAACTGGGCTTTTCACCCTAAAAGGTACCGTAGATGGGCCGTACAACGGCGAAAAAGAGCTGTATCCCGCCTTTACGGTCTCCACTGAAATCAGTGACGGCTCCGTACAATATCCCGGTCGACCAGTAGGCATCAACGGCATCGACGCTGCCGTTGCCGTAAACAGCCCTAGTAGCGACCTGAACCAACTCAAAGTAGATATTCCACGCTTCCGCTTTAACCTTGGTGGAGATCCCTTCGAAGGGAGTTTCCGTCTCTCTACGCCCCTCAGCGATCCCAACGTAGACGCACGTCTAAACGGCACCATCGACCTGGACAAGTGGGCCAAAGCCATCCCGCTGGAGGGGGTACGAGAACTCGGCGGTAAAATAATTGCCGACGTCACCATGCGAAATGTTCGTCAGAGTATCCTCAATGCTGGTCGCTACGCCGAAGTCGCTCTCAGTGGGACTATGCGCCTTGATGACCTCGTGTACGTAGCCGAAAAACTTCCCGCAGTGCGCATCAACAAGGCCCAGGCAAGCTTTACCCCTCAGGCCATCGACCTCGAAAACTTCGACGCTAAACTGGGTCGGAGCGATCTGCGGGCCAGCGGTCAAGTTACCACTCCCCTAGCCTACTTCAGCCCCGAACAAACGATGCGTGGCGACCTCGTGGTGCGCTCCGAGTTCTTCGATGCCGACGAGTGGATGCCCGCCGAAGAAGCCGCTACTGCCAGTCCTGCTGAAATACAGTCGGCGAATCCGACCGCAGTTGAGAGTGAAGTTTTTGATCGCTTTGACTTCAGCATTGATGCCGAAATCGACCAACTCAGCTACGCCGGCTACCGCCCAGAAAAACTCCGAGCTAGTGGCAACATCAAACCGAATAAATTAGAAATTTCCCAAGCCAGTGGCACCATGGGCGAAAGCAGCTTTGCTGGCTCGGGCACCATCAACAACCTCTTCGACTACACCTTCGCCGATGGGATACTGGGGGGTAACCTAAACGTACGATCTCCTTTCCTGAACGTAGCCGATTTTATGGACGAGGAAGTAACTACGGCAACCGCTAGCTCTACTCAACCAGTGGAAGGAAGCGCCGTCATCCCCGTCCCCAGCAACATCAATCTGGCTATTAACGTCCTTGCTGACCAGGTAAAGTATACCGACATCACCCTTAACGACCTAGTGGGAGCTCTGGTCGTGCAGGGCGGTCAGGCCGTACTGGAAGATGGTAGCGCTCGCTTACTCGGCGGTCGGATGAATTTCGCCGGTGCCTACGACACCTCTGAACCAGGGGACCCAGGGTTCCGCTTCCACTACGATTTACAATCCCTCGATTTTCGGCAGGCTTTTGCCGTACTCAACACCTTCGAAGCCCTGGCCCCCGTTGGTAAGTTCTTGGAAGGACAATTTAGTACCGATTTAGTGCTGGAAGGAAAACTTGGACCAGACCTCTTCCCTAAGCTGAACACCATTGACGCCAAAGGCTTATTCAGGACTGCTGAAGCCAAGTTGGCGGGCATTACCCCGCTGCGCAAAGTGGGTCAAGCTTTAAATATTGAAGAATTAAGTAGTAGTACAACCCTAAGCAACATCATCACCGTTTTCCAGGTGGAGGATGGCAAGGTCGCCATTGAGCCATTTAACCTTAAGCTGGCGGGCATCACCATGCAGGTAGCAGGCACCCACGGACTGGAGCAAGACATGGACTACAATATCCAGGCAGCTATTCCTCGGGAGCTGATTAAGGGAAACTTCGTCACGGGAACAGCCCTGTCCGCACTCGACAAACTGGCCGGTCAGGCCAGTAAGCTGGGCTTGAATATTTCCCCCGGAGACACCCTGAACGTGGCGATTGGACTCACCGGCTCTTTTAGTGACCCGAATACCTCCTTTAAGCTCTTAGGTAGTAAAGATGGTACTGGCCAATCTCTCCAGGACGCAGTAGTCGACAACCTCAAAGACCAGGCTCAGGAAGAACTGGATAATCAACGGGCAGAAGTCGAAGAACGGGTCAATGAAGAAGTAGCCGCCGTACAAGAAGACGCCCAAAGACGTATTGATAGTTTGCGGGCCATTGCTACTGATAAAGCACGAGCTACTCAAGATAGCATCCGCAATGCCGCCGCCGCCCAGGCGGATCGCTTACGAAAGGAAGCCGAGGAAACGCTCAAGCTGCGCTTGGATTCCATTCGATTAGACTCTCTCCGCCGTGTGCTACCGCCTGGTGTGAACAATGCAGCAAATAAGGTGCAGCAGGAGTTGGAGAAATTCAACCCCTTCAAGAAAAAGAAGAAAAAGAAAGAAGGAGGGTGAAAAATGCGAGCGTGAGTTTCCCGAGCCGCTACGTCACTCGTCCACCCCACGCTAAAGTTAAATCGCTCTTTTGGGGCTGAGGACGGAACATATAGGAACCCCACCAGGGGGAATCGGTCCGAGTGAGGAGTGGCGAACGAGCTTAGCGAGTTCAGAACTCCTGGCTAAAACGTGTAAATAATCAATCCTCCCAAAACAAGCTCGCATCACCACAAGCAGCAACAATGGCTTCGGCCAGTTGCCGTACTTCTTCTTCCGTAATTACGTAAGGTGGCATCACGTAGATCAGCCGGCCGAAGGGGCGAATCCATACACCTCTTTTTACGAAGAATGCCTGAATGTTAGCGACGTTTACCCGTCGTTTGGTTTCTACTACCCCAATTCCTCCCAGTACACGTACGTCTTTTACGAGGTCTATTTTGGCGGCGGCGCGCAGGTATTGGGTAAGGTTCTCAGAGAGCAAGGCAACTTCTTGGGCCCAGTCTTTGCCAAGCAGTAAGTCGATGCTGGCGGTAGCGATGGCACAGGCCAGTGGGTTGCCCATGAAGGTCGGGCCGTGCATCAACACTTTCGCTTCGCTCTTACCAATGGTATCCGCTACCAGGTCCGTACAGAGGGTGGCAGCCAGCGTCAGGTAGCCGCCAGTGAGGGCTTTACCAACGCACATGATGTCCGGGGTAATCTCCGCCCATTCGGCGGCGAAAAGTTTGCCCGTGCGCCCGAAGCCAGTGGCAATTTCATCGAAGATCAGCAGGAGGCCGTGTGCAGTACATAGGTCTTGCAGTACTCCCAGGTATGCCGGCTGATAAAAGCGCATGCCACCAACCCCCTGTACCACTGGTTCACAGATAAAAGCGGCGGCTGTAGAGGCGTGCTCAGCAAAAAAAACGGTTAATTCCTCAACGTACCCCTCGTCTATTGGTGCATCAATTCCCCCGGGTGGGCGGCGGATAAAGTGATGTCGGGGCAGAAAGCCTTGAAACAACTGGTGCATGCCCGTTTCTGGGTCGCAAACGGACATTGGCGCCGTAGTATCACCGTGATAGCCTCCCCGAAAAGTGAGGAACTTGCCCCTACCCCGTTCTCCTCGTGCGTGCTGGTATTGTACGGCCATTTTCATGGCTACCTCCACGCTGACTGACCCACTATCCGCTAAGAACACCTTATCCAAACCTACAGGCGTAATTTCAACCAGCCTGCGGCCTAGTTCTACGGCCTGCTCGTGAGTAATACCACCAAACATGACGTGGCTCATCCGTTGGAGCTGCTGGGAAGCCGCAGCATTTAATTGAGGAACATTATAACCGTGTAAAGCACACCACCAGGAGGCCATGCCGTCAATGAGCTCCTGTCCATCAGACAAGTGCAAGCGCGTGCCCTGCGCGGAAGTAACTGCGTAGGTAGGTAATGGATCGGAAAGGGAGGTATAAGGGTGCCAAAGGTGTTGGCGATCAAAGGTCTGTTGCTCCGGGGTGATAAGCAGGTCATTTTGGTTTGGTCACGAAGGTCGTACATTGACCTGATATGCGAAGTTTAATCTTATTCTCGTCCTTATGTAGACTCAAGCAAGTAGTGGAATGCACGCTTTCTGAGAATGCCAGCCCAAACGCGCCGGTGATATTATACCGAAATGTCTCTTTGAGTGATTTCGAGCGCAATGGCATATTAAGTATGTCACTCTGCAGCACTTCAAGCATGCAAAACTCCATATCACGTAGCCGCGCATCTTGAAAGTCACGGGCCGTACCTGCCGAGGTTCTCTGCTATTTGTCGTGTATGACGCGAGCAATGGGGATATCAGATTACTATCCACACTGCGGACTCGACCTTTTTCGCTTTGCACTTTGTGACCACATTTTGTGTACCTCCCAGCTGTCGCGGATTGTGGGATCCCGCCGGGTCGACCCCATTTTATCTTGGCTCAGCTACTACGGTGTTGTACTGAAGGAAGACAAGGAGTTTGTCCTCGCCGCCATTCCATGATTCGTTGGTCAAGCGCTATGCCTTAACCTCCTCGTCCGCCCGAGACGCTCAAAACCTAACCACCTACGTGGATTTCTTATCGGTTGAAACATTTCTACTGGCCGTTGAGACATTTCTACCGGCTAGCACAGAAAAGAAGGCAGCCTCGGCATTTTTTGAGCGTATGGAGCACACTGCTGCGACATCTGGCGTTCCGTCCAGCGATGGCGGATTCTCGTGCTCATCAATGGTCCGGCGTTGCTGCAAATGGCTCGAGCACACATGGCCGGCTCAACAGGCGGCCAAACTTGATGCCTGCGTCGGCAGCACATGGCCGTGCCGCACATTTATGGCGTGTCTCTGTCTGCAGCCTCCCATCGACCTTCTCACAGACTTTCAGCAGATTTGGTTCTTTTCGAGCGAGGGATGGTGGTTCTCGCTTTCTATGGCTGCCTTGGTGTGGTATGCCAGTGTTCGTTTTGGCCTGATT
>JBCDGT010000221.1:0-6095 GCA_038750915.1 Bacteroidota bacterium | reverse complement strand
GCTGCGGTTAAAATCACAAATTGTAGAACGTCGGTAATTAGTACTGCCCACAAGCCACCAACCGCCGTGTAAAGCATAATTAAAACCCCCAGAAGAACAACAGAACTAGTGATGGGAAGCCCAGTAGAGACATTCACCAACTTTGCCACGGGGTACAGATAAGAACCGGCGTAAGCTAAAGACAGGAATAAAATTAGATAGGTATAAAAATTTTGAGCCCTTGTACCAAGGCGATGGCGGATAAATTCAGCTGCCGTTAATACCCCTGTCTTCCTCCAAACCCCCGCTATAAAAAGTCCTACTAATAGCCCTCCAATACACATCATCCATTGGATCGTAACGGAAACCATGCCAAGTTGATAGGCTACCGACCCCCACACTACAAAAGTTCCCGCAGAGAAGAAACTCATAAAAAGAGAGAGGCCACTTATTCCCCAAGGAACGGCTCCTCCAGCGGCGAAAAACGACTTCATGTCCCCCCCACTTCTACTGAAGGACAAACCGACCGCAACGACCAATAGCGAAAAGAGAATTATGATGTAATAATCTAGTTGGTCCATGAAGTGACATTAGGAAAATGTCGTGCAATCGCAGAAGCGCGCAGGATAAAGGTATGATGATCGAATCTGGCCTGGCCTAGCCTGGCCTGCATGCAAATATAGTTAGTAATTCCACTTATCAAAAAAAAATCTTTTTTTCTTTTGAAATCATTACTTAGAACAGAACAATATTCTGACAATAAATTTGCCCACTACAACGACTTGCCTTCCCATGAACCCTAACTAACCTTGATGTACAAGGCCTACCATCCGAAGTACTCAAATTTGAACCATCGCTTTTCCACCAGTTAGATGCTATAACTTAGTGGCAAAACAATGATTACGAAAACAACTTTATCCCTATTTCACCCCTTTGAAAATGCTTACCTTCCACTTTGAAATACCTGGTCACTCAAAACGACTCTTCTTCCTATGCAGCGCATCATGATCATCGGCTGCTCCGGCAGTGGCAAGTCAACCTTTGCGCGCCAGTTGGCGGGCCGAACTGCCCTGCCCGTAGTCCACTTGGATCAACGCTACTTCCGTCCCGGTTGGAAGGAGCCCGACCAGGCGGAATGGCGAGCTACTACCGCCAAAATTGCCGCCGCAGAACAATGGATCATGGATGGCAATTACAGCGGCACTTTCGCCGAGCGGATGCCTAGGGCGGATACAATCATCTACCTCAATCAGCCCACCTGGCGCTGCTTCTGGCGGGTACTAAAACGCACCCTCCGTTACTACGGCAAACCCCGTCCCAGCTCCGCACCGGGCTGCCCCGAGCGCTTCGATCTGCACTTCCTCTTTTACGTACTGAACTACAATAAAACTCGCCGGGCGGGTATTTTGGAGCGCCTGGAAACACAAAAAGAGTTAGGGAAAACAGTACACATTTTGAATGGAACTAGCTCCGTTAAACAGTTTTTACAATCCCTGCCACCAAATCCTGTAATGCGGGAATAACCTCGGCCTCAATCCAAGGATTGCGACGCAGGTAAATACCATTGCGGGGGCTAGGGTGCGGTAATGGGAAGTACTTGGGTAAATATTCTTGGTAGGCTCGGACCGTCTCCGTCAGGTTTTTTTTCCGCTGCTTACCAAGGTAGTACTGCTGGCTGTACGCCCCGATCAGCAGCTTCACTTCCAGTTTTGGCATCAGGGCCAACAGTGGTTTTTGCCATAAAGGAGAGCATTCCAGACGGGGTGGCAAATCTCCGCCCTTCCCCTTACCGGGATAGCAAAAACCAGTAGGTAATACAGCAAAGAGGGTACTATCGTAGAAAGTAGCCTCGTCTACTCCAAGCCAATCACGCAGACGCCGACCGCTCGGGTCATCCCAGGCGATACCAGATTCGTGGGCTAAACGGCCGGGCGCTTGGCTTAGGAGGCCGATCCGGCAGTTGGGGTGAATGCGGAATAGTGGTTTGGGGCCAAGCGGCAGATACTCCGCGCAGACCGTGCAGGCGTGAGCTTCCCGCAGCTTTGGGTGTTGGTATTCCGGGGAAAAGCCGGCGGAAGTGTTCGCTTTTTCACTCATCTTTGCAACATGATCATCCCCCTTTACTTGAGGGTAATGTACCATTAATTGTCCTTCATGCAATTCTCTACTTCTCTGCGGCGTGGCCTTATTCTGTTAGCGCTTCTCTTGGTAATATTGTTTGCCGCTTTCCTCTGGCAACGTCCTCTGTTAAATATCGGAGCAGGTTATGCCGCCAAACATGCTTGTAGTTGTCATTATTTACAGGGAAGAGAACTGGAAGAAATCCGAGAACACGACCTCAATTTTTCCGTGCTCGGAAGTGTTTCCCTTTCTCTGGGCAAGCAAAGCGTACGGGCTAGCTTCTTCGGTTTAGCCCAGCGCGAAGCTTTTTTCCGGCCGGGCATCGGCTGTACTTTACTCAACAATACGGAACAGAAACTAAAGGCTTTTAAGGGCGTGGCCGCAGGTGCAAAAAAGAGACAAAAAGCAGTGGTAAAAGAAGATGATCGCCTGACCAAAGCCCTCGATTTTGGTATGAGCCCAGTCCCCGGTGGCGGGGCTCGCGGACTGGTGATCATGCAGAGCGGCGTTATCATCGGCGAGCGCTACGCCGAAGGCTATGATCAAGACACTCCGCTGCTGGGGTGGACCATGACCAAAACCCTAACTGCCATGGCCTACGGAGCAACCCTGCCATTAGACAGCACCCTGGATATTACTGCTGAGGTAAACCGCAAGAATCTTTTTCCCGAGTGGGCAGCAGACTCGCGTAAAAATATTACTGTTGGCCACCTATTGAATATGAATTCCGGCCTTGCCTGGAATGAAGCCTACGGTGCTATTTCCGACGCGACCGTCATGCTGCACGAGCAACCCAACATGGCTGCCTACGCTGAGGGCATGCCCGCTGAATTTGCCCCGGGTGATGACTGGAAATACTCCAGCGGCACGACTAATATTATTATGGACTTGACCGACCGTAATATCCGCCAGACAGCATCGCTAGAAAGCCTGCTTAATAGATTGTACGGCAAAGTAGCTCCAAGTCTACTCATCGAACCTGACCAATCTGGTCGACCGGTCGGAAGCTCCTACGGCTGGGCTACGGCGCGTGACTGGGCCAACCTCGGCCAGTTTATGCTACAAGACGGGATCTGGGCGGGCGACACCCTCTTGCCTTCCGGCTGGATCGACTGGATGCGCCAGCCCGCGGCCGGAAGCGAGGGTACCTACGGCGGTCAAACGTGGTTGCCCGGCCCCGATATGCCTTCCCTGCCCCAAGACGCCTTCATGATGCGGGGCTTTCAGGATCAGCGCGTATTCATTATTCCTTCCCGCCAATTGGTTATTGCTCGCCTCGGGCACGGGGAAGACCAGGTGACCGATTTTGATGGTTTGGTAGAGCGGGTTTTAGCAATAGTGGATTGAGGCCAAAAGCCTACCTTAGTGGTCATGAAAAGACTGGTCCTCTACCTCTTTTGCGCCCTAGCGCTACTGCTGCTTCATGGCTGCCGCGCCGCTGGTTGTGGGTGCCCGATGTACTAAACGACAGCGGTAAAACTCGAAAATTCCGTGCTAACAAAACACTACCGTAAGTAAATCCTCAATTCTAGCTACTTTTTTCGACTTTCACGGCACTGATGTGTTAGTATGAAAAGTGGCCTTCACTAGGTTCAAGCCTCCCCTGCTCTATTAAGAATAGGAGCTTGCACCTGCGGCCGCGCCCTAATTCACTAAACATCATCAAAGCAGAAAACACAAAGTTGACACATGGCATTTGATATCGATTTGATCAAGAAAGTCTACACCGACCTGCCCGGTAAAGTAGCCGAAGCCCGCAAAGCACTGGGCCGCCCTCTCACCCTCACGGAAAAGATTCTGTATACGCACCTGCATCCAGAAAGCCCGCTCCAGGAGTACACGCGTGGTGGAGATTACGTCTTTTTCCAACCCGACCGCGTCGCGATGCAAGACGCTACGGCGCAGATGGCGCTTTTGCAGTTTATGATGGCTGGCCGTGATAGCGTAGCGGTACCTTCCACGGTACACTGTGACCACCTCATCCAGGCTAAAGTCGGTGCCGATACGGACCTAGCCGTTGCCAACGATGTCAACAAAGAAGTATATGACTTCCTCGCTACGGTGAGTGATAAGTACAACATCGGTTTTTGGAAGCCCGGTGCTGGCATCATCCACCAGATCGTACTAGAAAATTATGCCTTCCCTGGCGGCATGATGATCGGTACCGACAGTCACACGCCCAACGCCGGCGGGCTCGGTATGGTCGCGATCGGAGTAGGTGGTGCGGATGCAGTAGACGTGATGGCCGGTATGCCCTGGGAACTCAAGCAGCCTAAGGTCATTGGCGTAAAACTGACGGGTAAGCTTAGTGGTTGGACGAGCCCCAAAGATGTAATTCTGAAAGTAGCGGGTATTCTTACCGTGAAGGGAGGTACCGGAGCAATCGTAGAATACTTCGGTGAGGGCGCTCAAAGCATGAGCTGTACCGGTAAAGGTACCATCTGTAATATGGGGGCCGAGATCGGCGCCACTACTTCTACTTTTGGCTACGATGAAAGTATGGATCGCTACCTGCGTGCTACCGACCGTGCCGATATTGCCGATTTGGCCAATACCGTTGCGGAGCACCTAACCGGTGATGCGGAGGTATATGCTAACCCAGAAGAATACTTTGACCGGCTAATCGAAATAGATCTTAGTACCCTGGAGCCCCACATCAACGGTCCTTACACGCCCGACCGCGCTTTCCCGATTAGCGAGTTCGCCGCTGCGGTAGACGAATTTGAATTCCCTCCCGTATTAGAGGTCGGCCTGATTGGTTCTTGTACCAACTCGAGTTACGAAGACCTTGATCGGGCTGCTAATATTGCTAAAGATGCGGCGGCCAAAGGGCTCAAAGCCAAATCTGAGTTTACCATCACTCCTGGTTCAGAGCAAATCCGTTATACCGTAGAGCGGGACGGAATCCTTGGTGCTTTTGAAGACGTAGGCGGGGTAGTACTTGCTAATGCTTGTGGGCCCTGTATCGGCCAGTGGGCCCGCCATACGGATGACCCTAACCGCGCCAACTCCATCATCACGAGTTTCAATCGAAACTTCGCCAAGCGGAACGACGGTAACCCTCAGACTCGTGGATTCGTTGCTAGTCCTGAAATCGTAACCGCGATGGCCATTTCAGGCTCCATGAAGTTTAACCCCCTTACGGACACCTTGACCAACGATAAAGGGGAGGAGGTAAAACTGGCCGAACCTCACGGCTATGAGTTACCACCACTTGGCTTCGACGTTAAGGATGCTGGCTTCCAGGCACCAGCCGAAGACGGTTCCGGTATTGAAGTAGTCGTTAATCCCAACAGCGACCGTCTTCAGCTACTCACACCCTTCAAGCCGATCACGAACGATCAGCTACAGAATATGCGGATACTCATTAAGGCGAAAGGTAAGTGTACCACCGACCACATCTCTATGGCCGGCCCTTGGCTCAAGTTCCGCGGCCACCTGGAGAACATCTCCAACAACTGCCTCATTGGTGCCGTCAATGCTTACAGCGAAAAGACGAATACGGTAATCAACTACGTGACTAATGAGTATATGGCCGTGCCCGATAGTGGTACGACCTACCGCGACAATGGCGTCGGCCAGATCGTTGTAGGCGAAGAAAACTATGGGGAAGGTTCCAGCCGGGAGCATGCTGCCATGGAGCCACGCTTCCTGGGGGTACACGCCGTTCTAGTGAAGAGTTTCGCCCGAATTCACGAGACCAACCTCAAGAAGCAGGGTATGCTCGCGCTCACCTTTGCTAACCCAGCAGATTACGACCTCTTCCGCCAGGACGACCATGTGAGTATCGTCGATTTTGCCGACTTTGCCCCCGGTAAACAACTGACCATACAACTAACCCACGCGGATGGATCAACCGATACCGTGAAGGTGAACCACACCTACAACGACGCTCAAATCGGCTGGGTAAGTGCTGGCTCCGCCCTAAATAAAATTCGGGAGGACGTAGCGGCTGGGAAATAGCCTCTTTACCCCCCCTTTAGCTAAACTAGCTT
>JBCDGT010000220.1:0-6113 GCA_038750915.1 Bacteroidota bacterium | reverse complement strand
CCAACACTACTGAAGCGGGCATTAAATTCAGTGAAGAGCCCATGCCGGAGGAAGGAATGCCAAAGGAATTCCCAGCAAAGCTCTGTTTGTGGCTCCATCATCGGTGGCAGTATTTTTCTGGTGCAGCGGAGCGTGGATGCATTATCCTCCCTTTGGAATTAATTGAAGACAACGGTGATGCCCTCAAAGCCTGCCTGCTGCAGTATGCCGATTACTGGAACCTTCCTGCCGATTTTAAAACCTGGTTGGCCGAGCAAAATCACTATTGTAATACCCTGGTCGATCGGATTGTATCCGGCTACCCAGTAGGGAAAGCGGCGGAACTGCATGCTGAACTAGGAATGGAGGACGAGTTACTCGTGGCCGGAGAGTATTACCACAGCTGGGTTATTCAGGGGCCGCAACTAGTACAAGAAGAGCTTCCCTTTGCCCAAACAAACCTCAACGTAACCTTCACCGATGACCTCAATGCTTACCGGGAGATCAAGGTCCGTATCCTCAATGGGGCCCACACCAGTATTGTTCCTACGGGTTACTTAGCCGGGATTGAAACCGTCGGGGAAGTAATGGCCGATGACCAAATGTCCAACTTTCTCCAAGGGGTACTCTACGACGAAATTATCCCTTCGCTGCCCCATCCTGAAGCTCAACTAAAAGCCTTTGCCGCCGACGTCCTTGACCGCTTTCGCAACCCCTCTATCCGGCATAAGCTATTGGACATCTCCCTAAATTCCACCAGCAAATTCCGGACCAGGTTATTACCCAGTCTACTAGGCTATCAGGCTAAATTTGACAAGCTACCGCAGGGCATCGTTACTGCTTTGGCGGCCCTGATTAGGTTCTACTCCGGCAAACGCGGGCAAGAGGATATTCCTTTACGTGACGCCGCGGATCGAATTGCTTTCTTTCGAGAAGAGTGGGCTAAGGAACAATCCACCGAAGCACTGGTGGCCGCCGTTTTAGGGCGCGAAGATTGGTGGGGACAAGATTTGACGGAGGTGCCGGGCTTAACGGAAGCCACCGCTAAGGGGCTCTAAAGTCCTTTCAGTATTCCCGCTTTGCGTGTCCCGAAATCCAGGGCTTCCATCAGCGTCAACGACATTACGTCTTCTAAGTTCCCGTAGATGTCAGCGTAGTCTTCCTGGCTGCACCGGATCACTTTATGAGCTTCTTCCCGACCGTAAACGTCAGTAATCTCGCACTTGGCGTCCTCATCGGGTAAGGATTTATAGGTCAGAAAATAGTGCTGTAGCCTTCGTACGATTGATGGGGGGAGTTCACTAATGTCATCCCAACCGCCATATACTTCGTCGTTTTCCATCACAGCAATGATCTTATCATCCGCTTCACCGCCATCGAGCATGCGAAAGCCACCGATGACTTTGGCTTTCACGATGATATTTCCGTGGGTGACCTCGCGTTCAGTGAGAACACAGATGTCAAGCGGATCGTCGTCGCCGATGATGTCCGTGCGGCCGGTTTGCTGCATGCAGTATTCGGCCACGCGCTCTTTACAATAGGTACGCGGGATGAAACCGTAAAGAGCAGGTACAATGTTGGAAAATTTCTGCGGTCGGTCAATTTTGAGGTAGCCTGTCTTTTTATCTATCTCATACTTTACCGTATCCGAGGGAATAACTTCGATAAAGGAGGTTACCACTTGCGGGCAACGGTCACCAATCTCGATGCCGTGCCAAGGATGAGAAGTATACCGCAAGCCAATTAATTTCCAGAGTTTGTCGTAAGCTTCCTGCCCCATAATGACGTTGTTCTAGGGATCTTAAAAAACAAAAATAAGCCTTTCCCTTGCCTAGCAGTGCCGCATATTTTGCCCAATTTGGTTTTGGGCGCCGCCGCGCAGGTGCCAAGACAGTTGTTAAACGCAACAAAGTTAGGTGAAAAAGCAGCTTTTGTAACATTATGGCTTGTGATTACATAAAGCAGCAAACACGCATTCCATGTCACTTCGCTATTCTTTCATCTGCTGTTGTGTACTCTTCTCTTTTTTCAGCCTTCAGGCTAATGGCATAGTCGCTGTCTGCCAGAGTCAAGTGAATGTGTCCCTAGGCCCAGATGCCTGTACGGTTACGATTACCCCCGATATGATCGACGGTGGTTCTTACAGCACGTCTACTGGCCCACTTACCCGTTACGTAACTAATGGCTACAACCGGGCTCCCGGCACCTACACCGTTTACCTTAACGTGGTGGACGACAACAACAGTAACTCTTGCTGGTCTACCGTAACGGTAGAAGACAAAACTACCCCAGTAGTTACGTGCACGAATCAGACCATCTATCTCGTCGCCCCTGATCAGCCTCATGTGGTCAATATTGGCGACATGGTGAGTTATTCGGACAACTGTTCCACTACCGATATCATCAATATCACCGAAGTTTATGATGCTACTGGTTACGGTACCAGCCCATTCTCCGCTTCCTCCACGGACGGGGCGGGCAACACCGGCACCTGTTCCGGTACCGTTACTCGCGTAAACGGTGAGCCCCAGAACTATTGTAGCAGCTTACGGAATTCCTTCTACGAACACATCGATCGGATCGAGCTCGCGATGGCGACCAACAATCAGGTCGAAACCAGCGGCAACAGCGGTGGCTATAAGTGGCATTATCCACAAGGTGATAATATTCTGTACCATGGCTACGACTATAGCCTGACTTACACTCCCGGCTTCCGCTCTAGTGCTTACCATGAGTACTGGAGGGTATATCTGGACAAGAATGGAGACGGCGATTTCACCGACAGTGGAGAATTACTCCATCAGTGGAATGGTTATGGCGACAATAGCTTCTCCTTTACTTCACCAGGGGCTTTCTGGGGCTGGTCACGTATTCGCGTGGTGATGAGCTACGGCAGCTATGCAGGCCCCTGTGGTGGTGGTTATGGAGAAACCGAGGACATCAGTGTCTATCTCCGCCCCTGGTTCACCATCATTTGGCCTTGGTTCCGCGCAGCAGACTCCGAAAACCCATCCCAGGTCGCGGCAGCGTCGCTCGATGTCCTAATGGAAGAACGTCCAGTAGAACCACAACATGTAGGTGAATCCAACCTCCGGGAAGGTCTCACTATTGACCGACCACTGCCCCAAGCTATCAGCCCAACGACATTCAAAGAGGAGGTTCAAGTCTACCCCAATCCTGCAAGCAGTGGTGAACGTATCAGCGTACGTGGTTTATCTCAGTCTAAAAATAAAGTGCTCCTTCTCCGCGACTTAAACGGACGCAACATCCAGTCATTTACGCTAACTAGCGGAGACGCTAACCTCCTGCTCCCCTCCAACCTCCCCACCGGCATTTATCTGCTCTCTGGAACGAATTGGACTAAACGAATATTAATTAGGTAATCGGCCTAAGCGCATAATGGAATCGATAACCTCAGGCTGCGAAACGGCCAGATAATCGATCAAGGATTGACCATCATAATCATGAAGATCGACAACTGGCGCACCTTGGCCACCTACCGGAAAACAACGGATACGCAGGTGGGTTACAAACGTAGGTTGGCAATGACAACTTCGGCAGAAAATTCAGAAGAGGTTAGTCTTCACTAAACCTTTCTGTTTACCTGGCATCATACTACCGTAAATCCTAAACCATTTTATTACGGTAACTATGGCCGACACCATCAGCTCTTTACATCACCTATATTGGCGGGCAGGATTCGGACTCAGTCCCCAGGAGTGGACCAAGCGCCAAAACTGGTCCATTGATCAAGCCATCGACGACTTGTTTACTCAAGTTCAAAGGTCAAAGCCGTTAGCCAAAGTTGACTCTCCAAGTTTAGGGAGTATGATGTCCGCCGAAAGTCGGGCAGAAGCCAGGAAAAAAGAACGAAAGTTGGTGGGCAGCATCAATTACGCCTGGCTCATGCGCATGGCCAGTCGGGAAGAGAGCCCTCTATTAGAACGAATGACCTTATTCTGGCACGGCCATTTTGCCTGTGAAAGCAAAACGGGTGCCCTGGCCGTTGGGCAGCTGAACACGCTCCGTAAGCACGCACTTGGGAACTTCCGCGATTTAATACTCGCCGTAGCCCAAGACCCAGCTATGATTCGGTACCTTAATAATCAGCAAAACCGCAAATTCAAACCCAACGAAAACTTCGCTCGGGAGCTGATGGAGCTATTTACCATCGGTCGGGGCAACTACACTGAACAAGATATAAAAGAAGCCGCTCGGGCATTCACTGGTTGGTCAAGCGATCGAGAAAACAACTACGTTTTTCGCACCCGCCTCCATGATTATGGAGAAAAAACTTTCATGGGCCAAACTGGTAATTTCAATGGAGAAGACATCGTCGACATCATTTTGCAAAAGAAGGAAACTGCCGATTTCATCTGTCGCAAGATTTATCGCTATTTCGTTAATGAGCAGGTGGATGAAACCAACGTGCAAAGCCTTAGTAATAGTTTCTATAAATCCAACTATGACCTCGACAAGTTGATGCGTGACCTATTTTCCAGCAACTGGTTTTACGCGCCGGAAAATAGAGGGAACAAGATTAAGTCTCCCATAGAATTCCTAGCGGGAATGGTTCGTCAGTTGGGCATCAGTAAAGTTAACTTACAGAGCGCCATCAACTTTCAGCGTGCTTTAGGACAAGTCTTATTCCGCCCACCGAACGTGGCGGGTTGGCCAGGAGGTAAATCATGGATCGATAACTCGACCCTTTTGTTAAGACTTAACCTTCCAGCCGCCATTCTCAAAGCGGCAGAGCTTGACTTTCAACTTTCTCCCGAGTTGGAACAAGAACAAAAACGTCAGCTCAAGCGCCTTGATGTTTCGCTTTCGCTAGCCCCTTTGGCAGAACTTTTGGCTGGTGATAAACCAACGGGCCACTATCAGCAGCTAGCTCAATACTTGCTACAAGCCCCCGCACCGCCTACACCAGCCTTGCTTAAAGGGATCCGTAAAACGGACCAAGCCATGATGAGTAGAATGATGGTTCGTATTATGACGCTTCCCGAATATCAACTTTGTTAAAAGACCCTAAGCATGAAACGAAGAAACTTCCTCAAAGCTTCCACGTTAGCGTCTACCGCCTTGATGACGCCTAACTTTTTAAAGGCAATATCCAGGGTCTCAACGGAGGCTTCCCGCAGTGGAAAAATCCTTATTGTCCTCCAATTATCAGGCGGTAACGATGGCCTAAACACCGTAGTACCGTACGGCAATGACATTTACTACCAAAAACGTCCATTGATCGGTATTCCAGCCAAGGAGGTTATCCAGCTCAATGATCTTCAGGGGTTTCATCCAGCACTGGCTCCCTTACGCCCCCTCTTCGATGCAGGAGAGATGAGCATCATTAACAGCGTAGGTTACCCCAACCCAGATCGTTCCCATTTCCGCTCAATGGACATTTGGCAGACGGGAAGCAGTTCTAATGAAGCTTGGTCGACCGGGTGGCTTGGTCGCTATCTAGACAGTGCCTGCGCGGGTAAACCAACCTACCATGCCCTGGAGGTAAACGATGGATTGAGCTTGGCCATGAAAGGAGAACAACGTTCCGGTTTTGCCATGAGCGATACGCAAAGTATGCGCAGAGCCATCAACCAGCGACACCTTACTTCCTTAACAAGTCAAGCCCCTCAAGCAGGCAACCTCGGATACCTCTACAAAACCCTCACCGAGACTACCGATGCAGCCAGCTACCTCTTTGAGCAAGCAAAGACACATCGCTCCCAAGTGAGCTACCCTAATGATCCTTTTGGGAAAGACCTCAAACAGCTCGCTGAGTTAATAACCGCCGATACGGCTACCAACATCTACTACGCCAGCCTTACTGGTTTTGATACCCACGCGGCCCAAAGAGCGCGACAGCAACGTCTGCTCAACATCTATGCGCAAGGAGTTGCCGCCCTGGTTAAAGACCTTAAGCAGCATAATCTATTCAATGACGTACTCATCATGACCTTTTCCGAATTCGGTCGGCGCCTTCAACAAAACGCAAGTGGCGGTACCGACCACGGAACGGCTAATAACGTATTCATGATCGGTGGAAAGCTTAAGCAAGCTGGCTTCTATAATTCAGCGCCCAACCTTAGTCAGCTGAAAGACCAAGACCTAATCCACGAAATCGATTTCCGCCGCTG
>JBCDGT010000219.1:0-6117 GCA_038750915.1 Bacteroidota bacterium | reverse complement strand
TCCAGAAAGCCCAAAACCAGTCATTAGATAGCCAATAGCATTGTAGATTACTTGATTTGGGAAATAAGTACTGGGGAGTACATATGAGCGAGTATTTATTACGTCTCCAGAAGTAGTCAGTTGCCAAGTCAGCCATTCTGATTTGCCAAGTATCCGAACATCTCCGGGACCAAGTACAATTAGTTCGTCTCCTTTTCGGTCAATACTTCTATTGCCTACTCCTGGTCCTTTAATTTCAGTACCAAGGTTTTTTGACCACTTAATTGTCCCGTTTTCTCTTAAAGCCATTACGTTGGTGCCGAAAGGTCCATCGGTTTGACCTACCCTGCTAGCAACATAAAGCAGACTATCCCCCACTTGGTAGGTAGCATCCGTGGGTGCGAATCCGCCGAGGTATTCGAAAGTAGTAGCCTGTGTACTAGCTGCTTGTCCATCTGTAGAAGCTAAGCGTAAGAAAAATCCACTATCACTCTTTAAAGAATCTCCGTAGGTGCCAAGGATAATATAGTCATCACTTGCTGCCATTTGTTGAATGCTTGCTGGAGCGCTTGGTTTATCCCCTACTTGAATGCGTTTTCCCCAGAGGAGACTCATGGTAGCAGGGTTTAAACGAAAGACAATTACCTCGGTGTTGCCAGCATTTTGTCCTTGCCCAATTCCATAAACCATCCCCGCACGATCTCGCTTCATTTCGATGATAGTGCCTTGTTCTCCTTCTCTGAGTAATTGTAGAGCAGGACCTGATCGGCCTCGCTCCGTAACTTTAACGATCGGGGGTATAGTGCCATTTCCCCCAATTATATAGTTCGTATCTAGGGGTAGGATGCTGGTAAAGGAAATATCCGTGAAAGCATTACCCTCGCCAACTATAAAACGGCGGTAGAAACCGGCAATGCAGTCGTCAGGTATTTCGTCGGCGCAATCCGGAGTCGTACAGGGGAGTTCCCGTACACTGGCCGTGCGGCAAGCTTGATTTCGACAAAGCCCTGCAGTTGTCTCCAGGCAGATCGTATACTGTCCAGGTTCAGAAAATGCGTAAGTGGAATTTTGTGTGGTAGAGAATTCCAGGCCATCCACGGTCCACCGATATTCTTCTCCACCAGTAGAATGGTTTTCAAAAACTACTTCCTGACCAGCATAAATTGTAGGGTCAAACCTAAAACTTGCGGTCAATGGGCAAACTACCTCAATGTATTGTGAAAAATGCTCAGAGGCGCACAAATTGGAATCATCACTCACCGTAAGGTGGATTTCATAACGCCCTTCTTCTAGGAATTCTCTACTTGCGTCCCGACTTGTAGAAAATATGCGATTATTAACTCGCCAGATATAGGAAGAGCCGTTGACTGAGTTATTCAGAAAATCAACTGTTGTTCCCGGAGAGACTATTAGATTGTCATTCTCAAATGATGCCACAATCAAATCAGAGCAAGTAGGCAAACACCCTCTACTCTCCAACAAACTCCGCCGCCTCCCCTCCAGGAAAAAGTGCATCCGCTCCCGCTGGCCGGCCGTGAAGGCGGAGTAGCAGTCAAGGTTGCCGTAGTCCATGTAATTATGGAATTGGTCGTTCTGATCGGTAGTGAAGCCGGAGTCAGTGTCGGTGCTACAGGAGTTGGTGGTGCCGTCACAGGGAAGGGCGGCTTTGGATTGATCGGGTGGCGTGTCGCAGACGGCATCTCCATCCACCATACAGTCGTCGTTCTTACAACCACCTTCAAAAGTGTGTCTTAGGCCTAAATAGTGGCCTATTTCGTGGACCAACACTCCCACTTTTCCCGGATTATCGGCCAGCCACTGGGCTTCAATCACAATGCCGTCCCGGCGGCTGCCATGAGTAGTGGGGTAGTAGGCGTAGCCGGATACCAGGCAGTTGTCGGATCCGAGGCCGCAGATCGTCTTTACCACCCATACGTTGAGGTACTGAGTCGGATTCCAGCGACGGAGGTCTTTCAGGTCCAGGTCTTCTGACGGAGCGTTGACGGTGGTCAGCGGGGAGACGATACGGTCGATGCCATTAGTAGGTTGATTATCTGGAGTTCGTTGCGCAAAGCAAAACTGGATTTGGGTATTGACACCCCGCCCCCGATCGTAAACACCCGTATTCGCGAAGGCCTGGTTCACGTACCCGAGCGTCCGCTCGATGGCGGCATCGGTCAGGTTTTCCGGACCGTTTTTGTGCACGAGGTGGAAAACGATCGGTATTGAGTAGGGAGAAGCATCCGCTTTATGCACGGTGCTCATCTTTGCCTGCCGAGACCACGCCCACTCCACTTTTTGCTCCTCAAACACATGCTCAATCCGCTCTTTTCGCCAGGCTTCCCGTAGGAGGTCCGTGCCACAAGTTCGATGATAAAAACTTGCTGACTGGCTACATAAAGCAAAGATAAAGCCGAAAAAAAGTAAGGTCGTCAGTGTAATTCGGGGGCAGGTCATGATGGGGGCTTAGGGTACGCGAGATTTAGGATGTTTAAAATATGCTAGGATGTTTAGGGTCTAAATTTTCATTCTAATCATTCTACCGCATTCTAAACATCCTAATCCTTACCGCAGAATCGTCACATCTCCAGCTTTCCGCTCTACGGAGCCATCGAGCATGCGTACCGCTACCACGTAGACGTACACCCCAACCCCGGGGTCTTGGTTGTTCTCCAGGCGGCCGTCCCAGGCGGCGAGCTCGGAGGCGGGGTCGACGTTTTCTGCGAGGAAGACCTGGCCGCCCCACCGATCGTAGACGGCGAAGGAAAGGATTTCTTCCACTCCCGGTCCCGGGAAGATGCGGAATACCTCGTTGACGCCGTCACCGTTGGGACTAAAGGCATTCGGAACGTAAAAGGGACGGACCGTCTGCTCAATTATCCGAATTTCGGTAGAGTCCACTGCCGGGCATTCCCCTAAGGTCGTAGCGTACACCGTCACCGTTTCGGTGGGGCGAACCGTGAAGGTGGGGCAGGCGATGCAGCTTTCGCCGGTGCTAACTAACCAGTGTAGGTTGCCGCCGTCAGGAGCGTTGGTGGTGGGTGTTAATAGTACCGAATCACCTAAAGTGATGACTTGATTTGGTGGCAAGTTTAAAAAGATATTGGCACCAGGCTGAATAGTAAAGGGGAATTCCCGGCTACAGTCCTCTTCGTTGGCTGCTACCAGGGTGTAATCACCGGGTAGGAGACCTTCGAAACCAGGTGAGGTAGAAAAAGTATTTCCTCCGTCGATGCTAAACAGTAGCCCGGTTATGTCTCCGGAGATGGTCAACGAACCGTCAGCACGCCCTAGGCAACTTTCAGGGGTGGGGAAGAGACTTAGTTCTGGCAGTTCGGTGGTGGTAATGACGAGGCTGTCGCTGCGGGAGCATCCTGCCATAGTGGTCACGGTCACGGAATAGGTGCCAGCTACTAAGTTGGCAATGGTCGCGGTCGTCGCCCCGGTACTCCACCGAATGATGGCGGCCGCTGCGAGGCCGCTTATTATAACTTCGCCTGCACCTGCGGCCGCGTCCGCACAATCACTTCCTATTTGTTGCGTACTAACGGTAAATTCGTCTACTTCTAACTGTACTTGGTGGGTACTATCGCAGCCACCGGAGGAGGTAAATGTCATCTGATAAGACCCCGGCATACTTTCAAATTGTCCGAAAATAGCTACGGAAGCTCCTGCGCAGATGCGGAGCGTGTCAAAAGTTTGGAGGACCTGTACCACCTCCAATTCAACAAATGCCGTGCTATCACAGCCGTTAGCCGCAGTAAACACCTGGGAATAGGCTCCCGGCTCGCTTTCAAAGCGGCCAAAGATGGGAACGGCCGTCCCCTCGCAAATACGTATGGTATCCCGGCTTTCATCTTCTGGAAGCAGAAATAAGTCGAGAGTATCAGTAAATGAGCAGTTGTTAACTATCTGATTATTATAGTATTGTCCTTCTTGAAATAAACGTTGACTGCCAAAGCTGATGGTGTCGCCTACACAAATACTCATGGTGTCCCTACTGCCCACCACTGAAGCTACTCGCACTCGAATACTATCAGCGCTGATACAGCCGGGGCCTAGGTCGCCTGCTACCACTAGCACGGTGTCGATATCCGGGAAAAAGCGTACTTCGGGGCAATCGAAACAGTCGATATAGCTACTCTGGGACCACTGATAACGGGTGAACCCTGACAGGCGAAACGAGAGGGTGTCTCCCGGACAGATGGTCGTATCTACCCCTAACTCTATCTCCGTTACTGGGTCGATGCGGACGTTGACGGTGTCAGTCTGGACACCGCCGCAGGAGTCCGTCGCAATTACCCAGTACACGCCACCTTCGTAGGCAGTAAAGCCCTTTTCCGTGGTACCGTCTACCCACTCGTAGCTGGCAAAACCGTTTTGCGCCAGTAGTGGAATGACGGCATTGCTGCAGAGCACGGTGTCGGGGCCAAGGTCAAGTAGTGGGCGCGTCCGCGGGTGCAGGGTGATGGTGTCCGAAGCCATGTTTTGGCAAGAATCGGTGGCGACTACCCAGTACGTTCCGGGTTCTCTAGCCAGGAGCGTATCAGCGGTAGATTGGTTGGACCAGCGGTAGGATACGAAGTTGCCAGCAACACGTAAGACGTTTTGCCCGGGGCAGAAAAGGGTGTCTGTACCAAGGTCAAGGGTGGGCTGCCGAAGGCAGCAGCAGTCATTTGCTAGGTCGGGGTCGTCACAGTCGACAGCTCCGTCTCCGTCATCGTCGATTTGGTTATCGCAAATTTCCTCAGTGTCGCAGTTGCGAAAGCAAGAATTGGAGAGCAGGAATAGGTTGGCCAACCGCCAGCTTTGATCGAAAGTACTGATGTCTATGGGCCTACGAAATACCTGAGGTATTCCCACCTCAAGGTCCACCCTATCAACTTCAGGTACTCGCTCATCAACTGCGGTAGTGCAAGCTTCGGGTGCATTTAGTGCGCGGTCTAAACCAACGAGAATACCGCCAATACCATTGAAACTGGTCGCTAGCAAGACCCGGTTATTATCATACCGTAGGGCTTGGGTACGGTTATCGATAGGCGTGCGAAAAGAGAATTCTCTCCCTAGTATGGGGGCTAAGCCACTTGCATCAAGGGTCTGTAAGATTAAACGTGAAGCATCATTTACGACTCCGAAGATAATTTCACCATTGGATGCTTCGATTTGGAGTGCACTAAGCGCGACGTTTCCGTAGAAGAATACCTGATGATCAATAACTACTCCGGCGGTAGTTAGGCGACTGACCATCACCGGGCCGGCTATCCCGCCTAAGGTGACCTCAGACAAAACGTATAAGTTGCCGTTAAGCCTGGCGATGCTTCTACCACTAGTCCCAGTGGCGCCGGTAATTCCATCCCTTAGCTCAACCGACCAAAAAGGAAGACCTAGGGGATCATTCACCGGGAGTGCGGAGATTATCGTTACGGGGCCGTCAGTCGTCGTGGCGGAGCTTACGGTAAATAGTCTTGACCCATCTTCACTCAGCGTAGCGTCAGCGAAACCACTGTTAGATAGGTTGCCATCGGTCCGTGCCGGAACGGAAATAGCACCGGTAGCTCTGTTTAGTTCTAGGGTTAGCCCCGCCTTGTTACCACCTCCCGCACCTTGGACACTTCCCGTGACCAAATACGGTGCTCCGGCCCTGGTTTCGAAAAGGTTGTTGAAAGCTAGGGATTGGGATTGATCCGTTACTACGCTCCATAAGATGGTGCCATCCAAGGGGTCGATCTTAAAGGCAAAACTTAGTGCTAAGTCACTATTCGCACCTTCTCCGGGCCGACCGATACCAACCAGCATGCCATCGCTATCGATAAGGACATCGGACACTAAGAGATTTTCCCCAAGGTTGACCAATTGATACTGCCAACGGATGTTGCCATCCCCGGTTAGTGCCGCTACGTAAGCAGCATTGCTGAAGTTGCCTCCGACGTAGAAATTATTTCCGTCCTGCGCCACGGTGGTAAAACCACCCAGCGTTACGGCATCCCCTTCGTCTAGCCATAGCAGGAATGGATCGTTACAATCTCCCTCTTCCTCATCATCCGGGCAGTCTTCCCGGCAACTGATGGATGAGAGCATTAGTTCCGTTGGCTCGTAAAAGAATTCGCTAGTCTGAAAAGGCAACTCACTGATGTTTTC
>JBCDGT010000218.1:0-6147 GCA_038750915.1 Bacteroidota bacterium | reverse complement strand
GTTACGCTCCTCCTTTTTTCTTCAACTGATACCAAACTGATAACTGAAAAGGTTATCTTGGAGATGGTGCCAACGGGCACCGGAAACCCTTGAAAAAGTGGGTGCTGGTGAGCAGTGCTACCGCTATAATGGTAAGGAGTACCAGGACCAACTCGGACTGTATGATTATGGAGCAAGGTGGTATGATCCAGCCATCGCAAGGTGGAATGCTGTAGATCCGCTGGCGGATCACCCTAACCTCTTAAGTTGGTCTCCATATCAATACACTTACAATAATCCAATATTTTACAACGATCCGACGGGTGAGTGTCCCGATTGTTGGGAGTTTTTGAAAGGATTCGTTAAAGGAATAGCCAATGCAGGTTTAGCTTCAGCTCAAGGTGTAGCAGATATGCAAACGCCAAGCGGAAGGGTTAAAATGTTAGCGCCTATTGTCGCGGATCCGAAAGGAGCGGCAATTGCCATTAAAGACAATCTTGTAGAAACAGGAAAACAAATTACTAGTGGTGATCCCGCGCAAGTAGGGGAAGGGGCAGGTAAAGCTACTGTTGTATTAGTTGAGGCCTTTGCAGGTTCAAAGGGTCTTACAAAGCTTACTAAAGCTAGTAGTGCTGCAAATACAACAAAAAATGTAGGGAATGCAAGTGCGAAACTTCCTGTAGGTAAGCCTGGAGCACCGATGGATATCAATACACCGAATACTCCAGCTACAATTCTCGACAGAAAATTTACTGGACATGCTCTAGACCGAATGCAAGAAAGAGGAATAACTTCTCCGACAGCAGTTGATGACGCAATACGAAATCCTACATCTACAGAACCAGGGAATTTCCCAGGCACCACTGTTCATTGGAAGGATAATTTGAAAGTGGTAGTTAATAAAGCTGGAGATGTTATCACGGCTGTCAAGAAAAAAAGAAAAAAATGATGATTACTCTTAAAGGCCTTAATAGTCAATTAGTGGTTGAAGTAGTTAAAAGGAAAAATGAGAACTCCAAAGATTTTTGGGATGCAAATTGGCTTGCTTCAAAAGTTGAAATTTTCACAAGTAATTTTAATGCGAAGCTCTTTATTTATCTGAGATCAGATGATTTTGAGAGATTTTTGGACTCTTCTGAAAATGGGGAAAATTCAAATTATATTTTTAACACTGTAGAAGAAACCTTGTTTTTTAAAATATCAAATGAAGAAACGTATGTGACAGGAACTATTAAAGATATAGAAGAACTAAATTCTTTAGATTTCACCTTTGATACAACTAAGCAAGACATTGAAAAATTTATAGACGAGGTTGAGTTATTGATCGCACAATTTCCAGTTAGAGGGAAAGAAAATGTTCCACCCAATGACTAAGCCCACGCAGTGCCGCTCGGGCGGCATTGTCGGGGGCTGCTCCATTGGGTGGTAAATGTCCTGCGGGTTAGTGCCGTTTTTACTGAACGCAGAAGGGTTAACAGCTAGCTGTTCACCCTTCTGCGTTCCTCACGAAGTCCGAGGAAAAGCGCCTGACGACTGAGCCCGCTTTAGCGGGAATGCGAAGGAGGCCACGCTTTTGGTTGGGGTTCGTGAATGGTGGCCGTTTAGCTGGTAGAATATGCGAACCTAGTTTTAGCATCTCTCAGCATCGCGTCGATGGCAAAAAGAATATGCTCCCGATCTGAGTCCGGTAGGCTTTGAATAGTAGTGACTCGTTCGACGATCTCAGGATCAACTTTGTGACTGACTTTACCCGTAAGATAGTCTAGGGAAACCTCAAAATAATCGGCAATCTTCAATGCTACGTCAATAGACGGCTTGACTTCGTCGCGCTCATACTTGCCAAGAACATTTTTGTGGACACCTACTTTTTGTCCTAACTCTGTCTGTGACAGTTTATGGGTCTTACGTAGTTCTAAAATCCTGGTTCCGAAGGACATGAATCACTTTTTTAAGTGCTATATCACCGCTTTTGCGGTCGTAAATCAAAGATACGGAACTAATTTTGCTGTTCAAAACCGCCAATAATTGCTTTTTGGTTATTGATTTACTACTTTTGGACTAAATATAGTTCTAATCAATTTTTTCTTCAGTTGAAAGAAAAAACTGAAAAGTCCACACCAATGACCATTGCTAAGATAAAATCTACTCTTTCCATCGCGACCGTTTTGGCGCACTACGGCCTCGAGGCCGGGCCGACTGGCTCAATGCGGTGCCCCTTTCACGCTGATGCTTCGGCAAGCATGAAGATCTACCCGGAGACAAATACTGCCTTCTGCTTTGCGGGCAGCTGCGAGGTTCAAAACGTGGACGTGATCGATTTTATCCTACAAATGGAAAAGTGCGATAAGCGTACGGCCATCCTGAAGGCGAAGGAACTCTGTGGTCAATCTTCAATTACGATGCCGGTACAGTTGGCGCCAAAGGAAATACTTAATGTTGAAGCGATCTATACGGCCAGCCTGGAAACGATGAAAAAGCACGCGGCGGCCAAAGCTTACTGTAAGGAGCGCGGTCTGACTAAATGGGAGGCACTCGGCATTGGTTACAAATCGCGCAAGACTAAAGAGAAGTGGGGCCGGGGCTGCATCATCCTACCGCTCAGGAATGTGGCCGGAGAAGTGGTGAGCCTTTACGGTCGGGCGATCAAAGATAGCGGCCACTACTACACGGCCGGGCGCTGCGGACTTTACCCCGGCTATCCGTCGGCAACAACTAGGACGCTGCTCCTAACCGAAAGCGTACTCGATGCGGCCAGCCTTTACCAACTGGAAGGGCTTTCCGTCCTGGCTCTTTACGGCACCAACGGACTAACGGCCGAACACAAAACGGCAATAGCGGCCCTTACGGAACTGGAAGAAATTATCCTGGCCCTGGACAACGACCCGGCCGGAGTAAAAGCTACCGAAGTCATAGCGGCTGAACTACTACAACTAAAGCCAGGACTTACGCTCAGCTTTTTAGTCTTGCCGGAAGGTAGTGACGTAAACGAAGTGGCCAGCCAAGCCGAAGACGTACCAACTACTTTTGATGATTTATTAGCGCGCCGTAAAGCCATTAGTCTTCCGGTGCCGATCGTCCCAACTCCAACTGCTGCGACAACACTCGATACCAGTAATCCGCACAACCTAGTTTATCAATCAACGACGGCCACCTACGCGGTCAAGGGCGGCATCCGCGCGGGCGAAAAAGACCTGGATAGTCTTAAGGTGACGCTGGCCATCACTAACGCAGCGGGCCGCCGTAGCCGCCAAAAACTGGACCTGTACGAGGATAAGCAAGCCGCGCGCTGCGCCCGGGCCGTAGCCGAAAAACTAGCCTTACGCGCCGATCTGATCGAGCTGGACTTGGACCGACTCACCGAACTGCTGGAAGACTACCGGGAAACTTTGCGCAACGAAACCAAGCAAGAAAAGAGCAATGAAGTGGCGGTAAATGAAAAGGACCGCACGCGCTGTCTGCAGTTCTTAAAAGCACCCGATCTGCTGGGCCGCACTAACGAGCTGATCGAGCGGGCCGGCATTGTGGGCGAAGAAAATAATCGGTTGTTGCTGTTGGTCGTGGCCAGCTCTTTTGCCATGCCGCATACCTTACACGCGCTGATTCAGGGAGCCAGTGGCAGTGGTAAAACGCGGCTGCTGCGGGTGATCTCGGAGCTGATCCCCGAGGAAGTGGTCAAGCGCTACACGCGGGTTACTGACGGTAGTTTTTACAACCAGGGAGAACACTACTTCACGAATAAACTGCTGTGCTTCGAGGATATCGATGGGCTGAAAGAAGAAGCGCTTTTAGCGGTACGTGAACTGCAGTCAAGCGAGATCCTGATCACCTCAACGAGCTTCAAGGACGAGCAGGGTAACATCCGCGGTGCGGAGCGCATCGTGCGCGGGCCAATCGCCTCTTTGAGCTGTACGACTAAGGCGGAGCTCTACGAGGACAACATCAGCCGCTGCTTCGTGGTGGCCGTGGACGAGAGCAAAGAACAGAGCCTAAACATCATCGCTTACCAGAATAAAAAGAGTGCCGGCAAGATCGACGGTCGGGACGAAAAGATGGTGCGAAGCTTCCTACAAAACTGCTTGCGCTTACTCGATCCCTTGGAAGTGGTCAACCCTTATGCCGATCGGATCAAGCTGCCCGAGGACGCCCACAAAATCCGCCGGCTTAATGAGCTTTACCAGAGCTTCGTGCGCCAGATTACCTTGCTCAATCAGTATCAGCGCGAGCGCGACGAGCGGGGCCGGGTGATCACTGCTCCGGATGATCTACGGGTAGCCTGCGAGATCCTTTTTGAAAGCATTGTCCTAAAGGTCGACGAGCTGGACGGGAGCCTGCGGCAGTTCTTCGAGAACGTCAAAAGCTACGTAGGGAAGCTTGGTAAAGACTACGCCTTCAACCGCTTCGAGCTGCGCAAAGCTACCGGCGTAAGCAAGACCCAACAACACCGCTATCTGAGTAAACTCGTCGAGCTAGAATACGTGCGTCAGCAGGGCTTCGCCAATCGGGGCTACCAGTACAAGATCGCTCATTGGGACGACCAGGGAGCGCTGCGCGGCCGCATCAAAACGGAGCTAAATACCCAAATCGAGGCCTTGAGTAACTAAAAGTGGAACACCAGGGAACGCCAGCCGGAACGCCAGGAAGCGCATAAACACTGGCTTTAGGCCCCAAAATAGCCCTGGCGTTCCGCGTTCCGAGAAAGTGTAAAGAGGGAAATGAAAAAGTACACGCCTAAAACCGCCTACTACCGCCACTTGCTGGCTGCCTGCAGCGAAGAGCTACGGCTACTCGGCTACGCCGTGGGTACGGCCAAGCTGGGCGGAGCCGGAGAGTTCCTGCAACACATGGAACAGTTGGGCAAAGTACGGCTGGATCAGATCGAAAAAGCGGATATGGCCAGCTATCTGAAATACTTGCAGTCGCGGCCGACCAGCAAGGGCGGATCCCTTAGTCCTTACACCATCGAGGGCTACGTTTTTAGCCTACGCTTACTGTTCGACTACGCCGAAAGGCACGGGCTGCGGGGCGGTAGTCCACTGGCTGGTCTGCGCCTGCCGGCACGACCCAAGTCGGAACGCTACGTAGCTACCAGGGCCGAGATCGCCGCCCTTTACGGAGCGGCCAGCGAACACCCTCGGCTAACGGCTTTACTACACCTACTTTACGGCTGTGGGCTCAGGCGTATGGAAGCCGAAAGAATAAACTTGGGGGACATCGATTACCGGGCCGCGCTGCTTTACGTGCGTCGGGGTAAGGGGCGTAAACGCCGGGTGATCCCGCTCAGTGAGGGAGTGGCCAGGGGCCTTAAGCATTACCAAAAAAAGGATCGCTGGCGCTGGGTCAGCGCCTACAGCGGTAAGGCTTATCTGCTCGACGATAAGGGCAGTCGGATGCGCGGTGCTACGATGGGCAGAAGGCTAGCTGAGCTGGTGCGTAAGGCCAAAGTTAGTAAGAAGATCACGCCACACGGGCTGCGTCACGCGATCGCTACCCACTTGCTAGCCAGCGGTATGGATGTGGAACAGGTGCGCGACTTTCTTGGTCACGCGTATCTGGAAACAACCCAAGTCTACACCCGCGTAAAAACCGAAGCACTATGAGTCTGGAAGATTACCTGAGCGACAACTACAGCAGCAGAACGGCTAAAATCTACGCCTTCGAAATCAGCCATTACCTGGAAAGGGTAGGCGGCCAGCAAGCGGCCTTGCGGACGGGCTACGGTGAGTTGGTCGGTTACCTGCAGCAGCTGCGCCAACGATATCCAAATCCAGCTACGGTACAACGCATTCTTTACGCCATCAAAAGCTACTACCGCTACTTGGTAGTTAGTGGTCAGCGGAGCGATCATCCGGGTAGTCGGCTGCGCCTGCTCGACGTGGCGCGTGACCAGGTGCAAACCCAAGACCTGCTCAACGAGGACGAGCTTAAGCTGCTGCTGCAGCCCAGACCGGAACGCTACGAACTGTTGGTCAATCGCAACACCATCATTATCGGCTTACTAGTACACCAAGCCTTACTCGTACGGGAAATCGGAGCGTTGAAAGTCGGGGCCATCAATCTGGAAAAAGCGACCATCCAGATACCGGCAACGAGTAAGACCGAAGGACGAAAACTACGGCTGCAAGCCAGCCAAATCATGAAGCTGTATGCCTACTTGTGCGAAGACCGGCC
>JBCDGT010000217.1:0-6152 GCA_038750915.1 Bacteroidota bacterium | reverse complement strand
TTGCCATCTCCGGTATTACTACCACCAGTGTTGCCATCTCCGGTATTACTACCACCAGTGTTGCCATCTCCGGCATCACCACCGCCAGTGTTGCCATCTCCGGTGTTTCCATCCCCAGTATTACCATCTCCAGTATTACCATCTCCGGTGTCTCCACTGCCAGTATCGGTATCGGTACCGTCACCAGCATCCGCGGTGGTCCCATCTCCCGTGTTGGTATTGGTACCGGTGCCTGCACCTGCGGCCGCGCCCGAATTGCCCAGCGAATCAGTAGCGCCCCGGTAGACCCCGTTAGCCGTATTGATACTGTCTACTCGGGAGAACCAAGTGTACCGACTAGTACCCCCTCCACCAGCAAATGGATTATTGATGCCCCAGGTACCAAAGTCGATGGCTTTGATGCCACCAATGGTTTCGCTGCCCTGGCACTGGGAAGCCACTCCTTCTACTTGATTGATGGCAAAGCCCTCAAAAGTCAACAGGTTAAAGACCAGGTTCACTTTTTTCATTAAGTCGGGGATGTCATTACCCGTCATGGCCTGCTCGGCCGCGTTCAGCACTCCGGAGACGAGGTACAAACCTGACTTACCGTTCAGTACGGCACCGGGTTCCAGTTCGTCACTATCGATACTATAATTAAGCGACACTTCGGAGCCCTCCTCTAGGGTATAGCCCATCCCGGGGATAAAGGCAGAATAATAAGGATGCTCCCCTACCCCGCTAATGTTCATCGTAGCCGTTGGGAAAAACTGGTTGCCCCCAGAAGCGAAGCCGAGGGTTCCTTCAAATTTTACGTAGCCAGAAGAGAATTCGTACTCCGGTGTTGAAGGTGGATCGGCGGAAAAGACAGGTATGCGCATATTACCGGCCAGCAGTACGCCTTCCTCGCCGAGGATATTCGCTTGCATCGCCCCACGCTTAATGTAGAAGTCCATCCGGTAGAGGGTATAATCCCAGCCACCCAGCTTACGCCCATCATCTTTAGTGACGGGGTTGCCAACTTTATAGACCTCACTCATGGTAAGTCCTTCGCCCGGAACGTAGGCCAAATCGTTCAGAATAAAGGTAAGCGGTTGGCTGCCCTTGTCGTCCAGGCCCTGAATCCGGAAATGAATTTGTTTGAAGGCCAGACCAATGAAACCCGGATCATTTACTTTAACACTATCCCCCTCAATCGCTATATCCGACGCTGCGTTAGGGTCTAGGTCAATGAAGCCAGAAAAACCACTACCCGGCAAGAAAAGTACTTGCTCACTTCCCTTGGCGGAGAATTCCCAAGATCCCGCTACCCCACCTTGGTAACGACTATCGATTGGTACGATAAAGGTACTCAAAGAGTGGGTAGGGGTCTTCCGGGTATCAACGGTAAAGGGTAAGTAGAGTGCTTGCGCCCGTCTGGTAGGCTCCAGATAATCACGTCCTTCCATGTCTCTTTTGACCAGCAACTTCGTTTTAGTGCTCTCGGGGTCGGATTCATAAAAAGCCTGGTAAAGACCCGCTACTTCAAAGTGGCTAAAACCGCCATCGCAGGACAGTTTGGCGTGCCTGGGGGCATTCTCACCAAGATAGATAGCGTTCAGCATGCCCAAGTGGACCTGATCTCCGCCATCGGTCGGTAACGTACCGTAGTTTTCCAGTTCCAGAAACAGATCGGTCATATTAACCTGTTCGGGGCCGACATCGATGCTGTCGCGTACAAAGCGTAGGTACTCGTTGGCATCCGCTCCGTAGTCATACAACTGATAGAAAAGGGTGAGCTCCATTTTGGCGGCCGTCCAGGCGCCTTGTTGGCTTCCCATTTTGAAGCCGGTTACGTACAGGCGGGCGTTTTCCGGCAGCGACCCGTCGGTAATGCCCAGCTGACTTAAGCGGTCGGAGATATCGATGGGGAGTTGACCGGAGGTCAGTTCATCGAGGTCGGTAAACCGCGTAGTGTCCGTTATTTCTTTACTGACCTTTCCGGTATAAATACCGCTACTCCGCCTTACTTCAATTTCTTCTCCCAGGAAGGGAATAATAACCGTAGAGTCGTTCAGCATGGGCAAGTCGGAAACTGCATTAGCCCGCAGCTCCTCCTTTAGGGCTGCCCGCAGCTCCCGCTGCCAGCTGGGTAGCTCGGGGTCACCATCCACCGAAGAACGGCCTCCCACCTGTTTAGGGAGTTGGAAGAGATCGACGTAATACCGGTCGATCACCCGATTCAGAATGCCGTCCCACTCCTCGTCGGTAGGGCGCATTAATTGGCCGACACACTCACACTCCACGGTACGGGAAGCGCCTTCAATGCGGTAGAATTCCCAACCCTGGGGCGTCCACCGGCTCCAGAAAGTCAATTCTACCCGCTTGGCGTTACGGGTAGCGGAGAAGCTAAGCGAAAGCCTTTCGGCGGCTTGGTCCGCCCCAGTGTTTACTTCCGGATAATGGGTTAGGGTAAAGTCTCCGGGCGCCAGGTTAGCATCCCCAATCTTGAGGGTAGTCCCCGTTAAACCAAGGGTCCCTACGTAGCGGCTATCTGGCTCGTCCAGTGGATTCAGGTTTAAAGACTTTACCTCCAGATCTTTCAAGTCGAAAGATAGTTCCGACACTAACAAAGCATCGAGTACGGGTTGTACGTCGCCCTCAAATTTGTCTCGGAACGCTTGATCAGTGAGAGAAATGGACAGTTTACCCTTCAGGGTGGCACTGGGCGCCAGGAGCATATCTCCATTGTCCAGATTGGTAATCACCGCCTTGATGCGCGAGCTGGTATCCAGTTGAATTTTTCCGGCGAAGGGCAGGAAATCCTTTTCCTCATCCGGTAAATTAGCCAAGAGGACCACCTCGTTGGAGGTGTTCCGAAAGATGGGATTATCGTAAGTAAAACCTTCACTAATCACGTCCGGCAGGAGCTGCCCGCTAAGGCGCACTAAGGGACCAGCATCTCCGTTAATCACGAGTGCCAGGCGGTCCATGCTGTAGCGCCACTTTCCGGCTACCCCCTGGTCGATACTCACTAAGCTGCCGGTCTCGACCGATCCGTAGGCCACCCCTTCGTCGTTGAGGAAAAGGCGTCCGCCGGATAATTGTAGTGGGGTTCCCGCTTGGGTAAGGTTGTACTCACCAGGCACCTGTACCCCCAGGTCATTAATGACTAGACCCCGCCAGTTGGGTAGCTCCGGAGCGCGGTAAACGTCCGGCAGGGCATTTTGGAATAGCAGTTTTTCGGCGGAGCGCAGGTCCAGTGCGCCGTTGCCGGCAGAGAAAGTCCAATCATCAAGTCCGGTAATCTTAAAGTCAGGGATTTGTTGCACTTGGCCTAGGTAGTCCTGGAAGCTGTTGGCGTCGCTCGGCAAGCTCAACACCACGGGCATCCCGTTATCCGCCCGTTCGAGTACCGTAGAGGTTACCCGTAGATCGTTGGGCAGTTCAGAGCCCTGAAAACCCGTACAGTTAACGAAGATTTTTCCCTTTTCATTCGGGTCATCCCGGAAGCTCATTTCAATGGATGGAATGACCTGGTTGGCCGCTCCCTGGCTACCGCCATTGAGTAGCTCCAGGTATTTTCCTTGCTTCAGGCCCGTAGGCACCGCTTCGACGTTGGTAGCCGCAAACCGGAGTTGGTTACCTGCTTCCGCTGGCAGCCAACTTACCAGCGTTAATAATGCTTTTTGATCCGTGAACCGAATATCAATGGGCACGATCATGGGGCTATCCTGCCGATCCATGGCCAGGGGAAGGGTAATCGCATTAGGATTTGCAATATTGAGCTGGGATACTTTGCGAGAAGTACCTAATCCGTTCTCAAAAAAATTGTCTAGATCCGCGACGTAAGCCTGATCAAGTCGGTTACCAATCAAATTAGGTTCCAGCTCAACCTCGGTCAGGGCGTATGGATCATCGACCTTTGCCTTGGCAGAAGTTACTCCGTACACCCGGCCATCGGTATTCACCTTCATGCCGGTGAATTCTACTTGCAGCCTGGTATTAAACAACGGGAAATCTACGGTGCCTTCCCCGGAATAGGACGTCCCGTTTTTATTCGCAGAGCTGATGGTAAGCGGGAAGAAACCAAGTTTTACGATCTCTCCTTCTACCAAATCTCCCGACCGATCCCGCGTATTGGAGACTAATCCGTAGTCGGTATTAAAAACGACACAACCCGTAGGAGCGGGGTTATCGGGGGTGGACTGGGCGTTGTTGTTCTGATCGTTACTCGCCGTATCATCACCGCCCGTTGAACTCTCCTCGTCCGATTCTCCCGCGTAGAAGAAAGAGCAAACTTCACTTGCCCCATCATTCTGGAAAAGCACACTGCTGGGGTGCATCATCGAGCGCGCAATAACCCGCCAGGCATAATACCGATTGGGGGTTAGAGGAGCGGTAGAAATGTCCAAGTTAATACTGGTAGAGAGCACCGTTTGCTCCGTCACTTCAACGGAAGAGACGAAGCCATCGTTAGGCTCTACGGATGCGTCAGCCAGTTCACGTAGTTGGAAAACGTATTCTACTGGTGCCGGGGAATTACTACTACCCAAGTGCATCGGGGCCCAGTTGAAGGTAAGGTTCTGAGTAGGCCCGCTAGTAACCGATGCTCCACAAGCGGGTACGAGAGGCTGGGGCACCTGATTGAGTTGGAAGGAGCCTTGCAGACAGAACTTACGGGATACAGGTACATTGCGTTCAACCCCGAATACCTGTACGCAAATAGAAGTAAAACCTTCCGGTACCCGGGTCGAGCCAGTCCCCATATTACCCTGCCCCGTTAGGTTCATGGGGTCGAGGTAAGGCTGTAAATCAGCCCCGGTTAAATCCAAAGACTGAAATTGATTGATAACCAGCGGTGGGACCGCAGGATTTTGCACCGTCTGGTAGATCACCTCTCCCCCTTGCTCAATACTAAGTCTCAGTTGCACCTGTAGGGAAGGTCGGACTGGATCATTCAGTAAAAGAGAGTACAAAAGGTCGTTCGGTCGATCAGTGCCGTAGACGGCTAAATCGAGAGAACGCGGGGGGATCAAGGCACCGGAAACCTGTACGGGCCAAACTTGCTGAGCAATGGCTGCTCCCAGAGAGAGCAAGACCAACAAGGAAACCAGAATTGTGCGAATATGCATGGTGAAACGCTTAGGGTAGTTCACTATTTCTTCTTCTTTTTCTTCTTCTTAGATTCTTCGATCACCTGGGCGGGGCGATCTTCTCCGGCCTGTTGCTTGGCTTTCTTCAACTTATCCAGTGGCCGCACGGAGAATGAGTATTGGATGCCGAAATTCCCATTGACTTCCGTGTAAGGATTAATACCTGCATTATTTGTTCGGAGTAGTCCGTACCGAAAGTTGGTACTCAATCCTTTGGATACTCGGTAGCCAATCCGCAAACCAGCGTTGAGGTTACTTCCCGTATCACCGTTCTGATTCTGGTTACTAAAAAAATCAAGATCTGCCCCAAAATTCACCTTATTATTGAAGAATGACTTCCCAACACCAAGCCCTCCGCCAGATCTTGAAATACGCATTTGTTGTACTTCATTTTGGTTGAACAACAGCTTTGCCGTGAACCGCCACTTACTATCAGCAATCAGATAGGAGTAAAGAAAATTAGCCGTAATTAATTGAGAGCTGGTACTCTCGAGTGGATTTTCAATGTCATCCCCTACCGTTTGTAAATTGCCACTAAGGTTGAAAACGTGCTGGTTACTTCCTCCGTCGGTCAAGCTGTAGTTAAAGCTTACCCCGCTGGATTGGGTAACAATCACGGCATTTAGAGAGTCGAGTTCCTCGTTCAAGATGTAACCGACGTCGGTGGTGTTATTTGAGTAGTTCAGGTTCGCGCCGAACCGATCTTTACTGTAACCGATATCTCCGGAGTAAATGAAACGAGTGGTGGTCGTGGGATTTAGTAAAGCCAAGTTGTTAGACTGCACCCCGGCGCTTAACTGCACGTTTACTAGGTCTTTAAACATCCCAAAACGCACGTTGCCCAACAGATCAAAAAGGTCATTAGCGAAAAAGTAGGCACCAAAGGTCCGGTAGCCAGGGTCAATACGCCGTAACTGAATGCCAGCAGTATACTTTTCTGCTTCGTAATCGAGGCGGGCATCCAGTGCGGTATTTCGCTCAGTAGTCACCCGCTCAGAGAACAAGAAGCCCGGAACGGCCGAAGAGTTACTAAGTGCG
>JBCDGT010000216.1:0-6165 GCA_038750915.1 Bacteroidota bacterium | reverse complement strand
GTACTGACAACTTAACTTGGGTGCATCTCGGCAAGCTCGATGACCGGCTTGGCTACGGTCATTCCGTTGCACGTTGTGCGAGGGAATGTACTTTTTAGATTAGGTCGCTGAACTTGTGGTCCTCGAGCTTGTCGAAAGGTCGAAGCGCCAAGATCGATTGTCCTTACACCTAGTTCCTAAAAGCACGAAGTTCGTCCTAGTTCCCTAGCTCCTAGCCCCTGGCAGCATAAAGTGCGTCCTAGCTCCCTAGTTCCTAGCAGCACGAAGTGCCCCCTACCCCCCTAATACCTATCTTACGCCCATGCAGCACCAACTCAACGACCCGCGCACCATGAACGGCTGGGCCCTTTTCGACTGGGCCAACTCCGCCTTCGCGCTGGTGATCACCACGGCCATCTTTCCGCCATATTTTAAAGCCGTGACGGACGAGACCTTCAACGTTGTGGGGATTAACTTTAGTAATAGCTCTTTCTTTTCCATCACGATCAGCATCAGCTACCTGATCATTGCTTTACTTTCTCCCCTCCTTTCTGGAATTGCGGATGTAGGAGGTCGACGCAAAGCCTTCCTGAGGTTTTTCACGACGATAGGAGGTGTTTCTTGTCTGCTGCTGTTCTTTTTTACGGGAATGGGCACCCTCTGGCTGGGCACCATTGCCTTTGCCCTTGGCCTTATAGGCTTCGCCGGCGGACTGGTCTTTTACAATAGCTTTCTGCCCGTCATTGCCACTCAAGACCGTTTTGACAAGCTGAGTGCGCGAGGCTTCGCCATGGGCTACGTCGGTTCGGTATTACTCCTGATCGTCAACCTTGCCATGGTGCAAAAACCTGGCTGGTTTGGCTTACCGGAGGAAGGCACCCTAGCCGTGCGCGTTGCCTTCATTACCGTAGGGCTCTGGTGGCTAATCTTCGCGGCTATTTCTCTTTCTCGCTTACCGAATGACGAACGTGTCCCCGGAAATGGTATAATGGACATGGGCCGTCAAGGTTGGGAAGAATTGCGTTCGGTATGGAATAAAGTGAAGCAATCCATCCAAGCTAAACGCTTCCTTTTAGCCTTTTTCAGTTATTCGGCAGGGGTACAAACTGTCATTTTTCTAGCTTCTTTTTTCGCATCGAAAGAGTTGGGCTTCGAGTCCAGCGAACTCATCCTCGTAGTGCTCATTCTTCAAATTGTCGCCGTTGGTGGGGCCTATTTAGCGGCGGCCGTCAGTAAGCGCTACGGCAATAAGACAGGGCTCTACTTTCAATTAATCATCTGGTTTTGCATCTGCCTGGCGGGCTACTTCGTCCAGGGTAAAAACTCCTTTTACGCCGTAGCCGCAGCAGTGGGGCTAGTCATGGGCGGTATTCAAAGTTTGAGCCGTTCCACCTACGCCAAACTGATCCCCACCCGTGAAGATGTCACTTCCTACTTCAGCTTTTACGACGTACTGGAAAAGGTCGCTATCGTAATGGGTACTTTCATTTTCGCAGGCCTCGACCTGCTTACCGGTAGCATGCGTACGAGTCTCCTCGCCCTTTCGCTTTTCTTTGCGCTAGGCATGATCCTGTTGTGGCGGTTTAGCTTACCCCCCAATAGACCAATAGACCAATAGACCAAAGAACCAACCGACCAATCCCTGCTCTTCTCCTCCCTCATTTTCCTCTACCTTGCTCTCCCAATTGTTTGGGGTGGTAGCCTGTTACTCCCCCAACGCTGGCAGAATGCTTGGTTACTGTTGCTCAGCATCTTGGTATATGCCTGGGGAGGCGTGAGCTATACGGGAATCTTGCTGAGCAGCATTCTCCTCAATTACACCGTAGGTCTCCGGCTAACTGGGCCAAAAAAAAGAACCTGGCTCACGCTGGGTATTATCCTTAATCTCAGCGTTCTTGGCTACTTCAAATACACGATGTTTGCCGTTGCCGAGGCAAATGCCCTACTGCGCCTGGTACAAATTCCGGCCTTTGACCTCCCCCGGATTGCGCTTCCCCTTGGCATCAGCTTCTACACTTTTCAGGCCATTTCGTACCTAATCGACACCTACCGGGGTACCACCCTACCCCAACGGAATCTGGCCAAACTTGGTCTTTACATCAGCTTTTTCCCACAGCTGATTGCCGGTCCCATCGTCCGCTACCAGGATATGATCGCTCAGATCAGGCAACGAGAACGCAGCTGGGCCCTCACGGCAGAAGGCTTACGCCGCTTCTTGATCGGCCTGGCCAAAAAAGTGCTCATTGCCAATACGCTGGCAACGGTTGTCGAAGAAATCTTCGCGCTCGACTTTACCGGTATGGACGCTCTCACCGCCTGGGTCGGAGTACTCCTGTACGCCGGACAGCTCTACTTCGATTTCAGTGGTTATTCCGATATGGCCATCGGTCTGGGCTTGCTCTTTGGGTTCCGCCTACCGGAGAATTTCCGCTTTCCCTACGCCAGCACCAGTATTCGCGATTTCTGGCGCCGTTGGCACATTACCCTCGGGGCCTGGTTCCGGGACTATCTCTACATCCCTCTCGGCGGTAGCCGGGGCGAAAAGTGGTTGACCTTGCGCAATCTCCTCCTAGTTTTCCTAGCCACCGGATTTTGGCACGGCGCCGCCTGGGCCTTTGTGCTCTGGGGCTTGTGGCACGGGCTGTTCATTATACTCGAACGACAGAATTGGTGGCCGTTCCGGGGCATCCCCTATGCTTTTATCGTTGTAATACTGGGCTGGGTGCTGTTCAGAACGGAGTCCGTGCCGCTGGCCGGGCAGTATTACCGGGCAATGTTTGGCCTCAACCCTACGACGGTTCCTTTCGACTGGGCTTTCTACTGGAACCGGGAGCTTACCCTAGTCAGCAGCGTAGCCATTTTATTGAGTTGGCCTTGGCTAAAATATTTAAAACTCTCCACCGACAAGCTAAGTCAACACCCGACGGTCCAATTTGTGCATATGGCTACCCTCTTGTTGCTGTTTTTACTATGCACCAATGCGCTGGTTAACAACTCGCTTAATCCTTTCATCTATTTTCGCTTTTAAGTTTAGGGATTTGCTCAACATCTTTGCTTCTCAATTTGGTTAGACGCACTCCGGCCTTTTAGTGTAGCAAGCATCCGTACTCACTAAAAGCGGCAGCGTCTAAAAGGGCGACAGCCCGTCTAAAAGCACGGTGTCTAAAAAGGCCGCCGGCCGTCTAACTCCAAACAATGTCCAAACTCTTTCAATACGGCTTACCACTGGGATTCAGCGCGGTCCTCCTCCTATTCTGGGTGGATGCTGTTTTCCTGGGCGCCGGAGCGCAGGTGCCAAGTTTTGAGAACAAAAAAGCCGTAAAAAAACCCGATTTTCGGCTGAACTATCTGGATCCCTTCCCCCGAGATGCAGAAGCTTACTTCAATGACCGCTTCCCGTGGAAAGGTGTTTACCAGCGCTTCAATGGGCACCTCCAAGCCCTAACTAAAGCCCGCTCTCCCCTGCCCGACCTTGTAGTACTAGGAAACGACGACTGGCTCTATAAAGGGGGCTTACAACTCGACATTTACCGCGGTAAGCGCCGTTTTTCTCCCGCAGAGTTGACTCAGGTAATCGCCGAGTTAGGTGCCCGCCGCGATAGTATTAGGGTACGTGGCGGCCACTATTACCTGATCGTTGCGCCGCTCAAGCACCATATTTATCCGCAGTTCTTACCCGAACACGTACGGCCGCTGAACGAGACCCACGCCGTAGCCCAGTTACAAACAGCAATGCGGGAAGCGAACCTGCCCTTCATAGATCTCCATGTTCCCCTGAAAACCTACGCCGAAGCCCACCCACCCGAAAGCTTAGCCGCTTCGGACTCCCTCTCCATTACCCATAACCTCTATTACCGTACGGACCATCACTGGACCGTCCGTGCCGGTCTCCTCGCGGCCAATCTCATCATTGATAGTTTACGCCAAGATGGGCTTTATCTAACACCACTAGACCCTAATACCTACCGCATGCGCACCCGTACCAATCATGGGATGACCCTGGCCAAGATGATCGGCCTCGACCGCGACGATCAAGACCACTTCCTCACCCTCCACCACCCTTGGATCACCGAGGAAATTGATCGCCCCGACCTGCAGCCTTCCTACCGCTTTCCCTACCCCTCCAGCTACGTCAAACACCGGCGGCAAAAAGAGCTAAACCAGCGACTGGCCCTTCCCTCCCTTTTCGTCACCCGGGAATCCTTCGGCGAAAACATCATTCTTCCCCTCAGCGAGCACTTCGGTAAAAGCTTTTTCCTCTTCGACGAATGGAACCACCAGCTCAACCTCGACCACTACGACCGCGAAGGACAGGCGGAAGTCTACCTCCAACTCGTCTGGGAAGGATTTTTGTTCAACCTGCTGGAATTACCTGAAGATGATGGAAAATGGTAGTTTGGCAAGGAGCGTGGACCTACCGGTCTACTCTTTTTGGTCCTTAACAATTCCGGACGAGACGTCCGTAGCCATATGATCGCTCGGCCTCGGACGTCCCGTCCGGATATAGTAACTTATTGGTTCCTTGGTCTTTTTGGTGCCCGCGTTTGCCGAGTGCAGGTTAGTCACCTCTATTACCCTTTTGGAGGCTGGGGGGCTTCTTTGGGAGTCGTAGGCCTTTCATTAAACCCAATCCACCCCTCAGTCGTTATTACCCCTACCACACGTCGCCCCAACCATTGGTTGACCCTACAGTTTATCTAAATTGGGAAGTGACTTCGGCCTGACTAGGGCGGGCCTCAAAACCTTTGACTTGTCGGGTTTCCGAATCAGCGGCCGTACCGGCTACTGAGGAAGACAAGGGGATTACTGAACCAGGCCAGCTATCCCAACCATGTTTTTATGAGGAGTCAAACCACTCCCGGGCACGTGTGGATTTTTCTTTACTTTCGGTGGACTGCCTGCTGGCGATGCTTGCGGGTCTGAGAAGTAAGGTCGCTATGCGGCTTCATGGGTAGGCACGGCACTGAGCGCGTACACATTTCCGCTCGTCGGCCGAGTATCAGAAGAATGTAAAAGCCGAGCGCTTGAGACCACAAACCTATCTTTCGGCGGACGAGTCAGGCCACTACGCGTCCGCCTCAGCCGACGAAAAACTTGCACTCGGCATCGCTTTGGCGTACCTTTGCAAAAATTTTCCAATAAACGGCTGTTACTGCGCCGTGGATTGCTATTGGAGAGCAGCTCGAAAGCTGCATATTATCTTAGCTTACTGATTCCTGAGCGTGTTGTAATCCCACTTTCCTCAGTTTTCGCTTCCCCAATTACTCAATGGATAACAACCGTTCTCGCAGTGGCTCCAAGAGCCGCCCCAATAAACGTCGTAATAAACCTTCCGGTAGCCAGGGTGGCAACCGCCGCTCCGGGGGTGGTGGTCGTCGCGGCCCCCGTCAGCCCCGCCCGAAGCACAACTATAAGCCCATTGCGGCCGAACTGATGGTGCACGAGGCCGTGCCCATGAAGGAGGTCAAGTATATAGCCGATAAAAAATTCGCCGACTGGGACCTCCATCCCAAGCTCAAAATTGCCATCCGCAACGCCAAGTGGGTCTACCCTACCGAAATTCAGGAGAAAGCCTTCAGTTCCATTGTCGATTTACGCGACGTCATGGGCATCGCCACTACTGGTACCGGTAAAACGGGTGCCTTCCTCATCCCAATCATCGATGCCCTACTGAAAGACGAGCCTTTCCAAACGCTCTGCCTGGCCCCTACCCGTGAACTCGCCCTCCAGATCGAAGAAGAGTTTCGTACCATAACGAAGGGAATGACTTTCACCGCGCTCAGTCTGATCGGCGGAAGAAATATCAATACGGACATCCAACGACTTAAGCGGGACTACGACCTTGTTGTCGCTACTCCCGGCCGCCTCAAAGACCTCCACGGTCAGGGCAAGATCGACCTGACCGAAGCCAGCGTACTTATCCTTGACGAGTTCGACCGCATGCTCGACATGGGCTTCCAGAAGGACGTCACCTTCCTCGCCGATCAAATGGGCGAACGTGATCAGACGCTGCTCTTCTCCGCTACTCTAGACAAGACCCAACAGAAACTCATCGATCGTTTCCTCGATGATCCCGTTACCGTGGCCGTCTCCAGTGGGGAAGCTTCTGCAGAGCACATCAACCAAACGGTGCGCTACGTTAAGCCCGACGAAAAATTCCAGGCCCTGATTGACTTAATGAAGGAG
>JBCDGT010000215.1:0-6175 GCA_038750915.1 Bacteroidota bacterium | reverse complement strand
GTCATACACAAGGCTTTTCCTGTACCCAACCACTGAGAAAGGTTACAGAAAAAGGTATAACTGGGGAAGTCATCGTAGTTCGTTCCGAAAAGGATATGGCGGAAATACCATTCGCGGAAGATGAACAAAACAATACCGCACAAGACAATGGCGATAAGGCTGCGCATCACGTGCCAGCGCAATTCTTCGAGGTGATCGACGAAAGACATTTCCTTCTCGGCCGGCAGTTTAGGCTTGCCATCTTCGTCGAATTCCCAATCGTCTACGTCTTCTTGATCGAGTGCCATGGCGCGAAGGTAGTAGTTAGTGTTTAGAAAACTAGGAACTAGGAACTAGAAACTAGTGACACCTTCTTTGGTTGTTTACGGCCAGTCTTTTCACTTGCAAAAAAACTCGGGCGCGGCCGCAGGGGATCACTGAGCTCGTCGAACGTGGGCAATGAAAGTTATTTGGACAATGGCAATGATGCTAATCAACAAAGGCACCAAAAGACCAAACTACCACCTTTACGCTTCTTCCCGTAAGAAATCACCAATGGCCGCTTCGCTGTATTCCCAAAGCCGGCGGGCGAGTTGCTCATTACGAGCCAGAGAGGAAGGTTTCTGTAGGCACTGGTTTTCATCGAAATACCTACCCGAGACATCCCTTACTTCCGGACTGGTAGCCAAATACACCGAAGTATCCGCTCCCTGAACGGGTTTACTGGCAAAGGGTTTGTAGAGGGACCAGATTGTACTGGTCAGCGTTCCAGCTTTTTTATTGGCCAAACGCGTACCGACAACGCCAGGGTGCAGGCAGTTAGTAGTAAGTTCTTGGCCGTAGCGGCGGTCAAGCTCCATCGTAAAAAGTACGTTGGCCAACTTGCTCTGGGCGTAAGCGTGGGTACCATTATAGCTGCGCTTGCTCTTATTTGTCAGGGTATCGAAGTCGAGCGCACCTTTAAGGTGCATAGCACTACTCACATTGATGACTCGGCTACAGTGACGGCAACAACGGATGGCGGGCAAGAGGCTTAGGGTAAGCAGGAAGTGGCCAAGGTGATTAACGCCGAATTGCAACTCGTAGCCATCTTCGGTAAGTTCTAACCGATCGGTATAGACGCCGGCATTATTGATCAGTACGTCTAGTTTGGGGTGCTCAGCGAGGAATTCATCAGCAGCGGCGCGAATAGAAGCAAAACTCGCTAGGTCGAGTGGAAGTGTATCGATCTTATGGTTGCCCGTCGCTTCCATGATCTTCAGGGCGGTTCGTTGCGCCTTTGCTTCATCGCGGCAAGCAAGTACCAAATGAGCACCCCGCTCTGCTAGGCGATGAGCAGTAGCCCGGCCAATACCGTCGTTAGCACCCGTGATGAGGATAGTCTTGTCTTCCATGGCGACGCTATCCCTAACACGAAAAAGGGGGGATAGGGTTGAGTCGGTAGTAGTTGGTAATTAGTAGTTGGTCGTTTTACTAATCACTACATCCGACCAGCCCTCACTTCTTTATCGGCAAAATCTACTGCCCGGGCCGTGAAGGCCATGTAAGTAATGGAGGGGTTGACGGTACCAGAACTGGTCATGAAACTTCCGTCCGTCACGAAGACATTCTTAGCGGCGTGAACCTGGTTCCATTTATTCAAGACGCTGGTCTTCGGGTCGCGCCCCATCCGGGCGGTGCCCATTTCGTGGATGGCCGCACCGGGGGCAGTAGCGTTATTATGCGTTTGAATGTTCTTACAACCGGCCGCTTCCAGCATTTCGGCCAGACAGTTGACGCCATCGATGCGCAGCTTACGCTCATTCTCCTTCAGACTCGCGTCAAAGGTGATGGTAGGGATACCGTACTGATCCAGTTTATCGTGTTTGAGGTACATGCGGTTTTCGTGGTAAGGCAATAACTCCCCAAAGCAGGTAGCGCGTAATTGCCAGTCTCCGGGCTCCAGGATGGATGCCTTAAAGCCGGGGCCAAGCGCCGCGTCTAGGTTCAGGCCACGTGAAGCACCGCCTTGATAACCAAAACCACGGAGATAATCTTTCTGCTGCGTGGCCGCATTGATGTTGCGAAAGCGGGGAATGTAGAACCCCCCGTTGGGCTTCCGCCCTTTATAGTATTTGTCCTGCATCCCGGTGAAGGTGCCGCTACCCCCCATACCGTAGTGGTGGTCCATCATGTTATGGCCCAGCTCACCGGAGTCATTACCAAAGCCATTAGGAAACCGTTCGTTGCGGCTATTGAGCATGATGGCCGTAGAGCCGATGGTGCTGGCGTTGAGGAACAGGATGTTGGCGAAGTATTCCTTCGTCTCCTTAGTTGTGGCGTCGATCACGTTAACCCCCACTGCTTTTTGGGTGTCATCTTCGAAGATGATGCTGTGCACGATGCTGTCCGCCATCAGGGTCAGGTTGCCCGTCTCATTAGCTACCGGAATGGTACTCGAAACACTACTGAAATAACCGCCGTAAGGACAGCCCCGCCAGCAGCGGTTACGAGCCTGGCACTGGCCCCGGGTACCGTGGTGGAGCTCAGGGATGTACTTCGTCAGATTGGCCGTACGGCCAGGCGTGATTCGACGGACCGGCCACTTCGCTTCTACCGCTTGCTTGAAGTGGTCCTCTACGCAATTAAGATCAAAAGGAGGTAGAAACTCTCCATCGGGCAAATGGGCCAAGCCTTCTTCTTTGCCTTGGATGCCAACGAACTTCTCCACGTAGCTGTACCAGGGGGCAATGTCTTGGTAGCGGACTGGCCAGTCTACCGCGATACCCTCCTTGAGGTTAGCTTCAAAGTCTAGGTCGCTCCAGCGGTAACAATGACGCCCCCACATGATGGAACGACCACCTACGTGGTGGCCCCGAATCCAGTCAAAACGCTGGTCTTCGTCGTAGCCATACTCGTCATCTTTATTGATCCAGTGTTTATTGTCTTGATTCACCCACCAAAAGAGACGGTTCTGTTTGAAGTAGTGGGCGGCGATTTCTTCCCGGGGGACCTTATTCTGATACTCTAAATCCCAATTATCCAAGTTAGCCGTAGGGTACTCACCGTGCTTAACCATCCGGCCACGCTCCAACATGAGTACTTTATAGCCTTTTTTGCATAGCTCCATAGCCGCATAACCACCGCTAATCCCCGAGCCCACAACAATAGCATCGTAAGTAACTTCGTCTTTCCCCTGGGAATTAAATTTCATACTAGATCGACTTTGGCCACTGGCAGAACAAAGGGATTACCATTCAACTGCAAAGTTGGGCCTGGTGTAAAATCATTATTGCATTTTAAGATGGCTTGCACCTGCGGGCGCGCCATATTGGGAACTGGGAAAGGCAACACTAGTTCCCAGTTCCTATTACAGCGCCCAGGCTTTACCGCCGGTAAGCTCCTGTAGATCACCGCAGGGTATATACTCTCCTGGGACGGGGTCGTAGGCCAGCATGGTGGTAGCGACTTCTTCGGAGCTAAAGTAGTTGCCGATGATCATGGATTTAAGGCCGAAGTAAGTATTCTTTACTAGGTTGCCTGCAGTCTCCACGGCAATCTCCTGTGGGACATCCTCTCCAGACATCGTGGTCTCGCCCTTATCGCTCTTGAACTGCTCGTCTTGTTCTTGCAGATAAGCTAAAGCTTTATCACCTTCAAGGCTGCTAAAACCATCTGCCTCCATACGCTTCATTAGTTCCTGGAGGCCTTTACGATTTTTCTCAGCGTCCTCTTTTGCGAATACCTCTCCGACCATTTTATCAATGGTTTGGGGAACACCGACATCGAGTGCGCCGGGAGTGCCATCCGAAGGCAGCATAAGGTCCGCTAATTTTGCGATGTAATCGTACTCCTCTTGAGAAAAGAAGGCAGGCTTAAAGCCTGGCTCCAGCATTTCAGCATCGGCTTTACAGCCTGTGAGTAAGGCGGAGGCCACGGGTGCGCTCACGGCAAATCCAGTAAAGTAGGCCGTGTAACGTAGTACTTCTCTTCTTTTCATCAGATGTTCATTTTTTTAAGCTCATTCACGGCGTGGTCGGCAGCACGGGCAGTGAAGGCCATATAGGTTAAGGAAGGGTTGACGCAGGCGGCGGAGGTCATGAAAGCCCCATCGGTCATATAAACGTTGGGGGCCGCCCAAAGGCGGTTGTGCTTGTCCACCACACTGTTGCGCTTGCTGGACCCCATACGCGCCATTCCCATTTCGTGGATACCGAGGCCAGGGTAGCTGTGGCGATCGTAGGTCTGTACGTCCTTAAAACCAGCAGCTTCCAGCATTTCGGCGGCGTCACTCATCATCCGCTTCTTGTGGGCGTAGGCGTTGGGGGTCCACTTGGCGTCGAACTCCATAGTGGGTAGGCCGTCCTTGTCTAGCAATTCACGGTTGATGGTCATCCGGTTGTTGGTATCGGGCAGTGCTTCAGCGAAGGCCGTCAAGCCAACGCGCCAAGGCCCTGGCTCGCGCATGACCTCTTTCATACCCGGGCCAATCTTGACGCTCATTTCCCGTACGGCCCGCGTCCAGTCCGTGCGGCTACCGCCGCCCTGGTAGCCCCAACCCCGGACAAAGTCCTTGCTGGCACTAGCCTTATCCCCCAAGTTTTGGTACCGCGGGATGTAAACACCATTGGGTTTGCGGCCCTTGTAGTACTTATCACCGTACTCATCCAGAATACCCGAGGCCCCTACGCGGAAGTGGTGATCCATGATGTTGCCACCCAATTCACCGCTAGTGTCCATCGTCACCCCTTCTTCATGCTCCGTATTCATTACGATGAAGCTAGAAGGAATTGCACTGGCGCACAAGAAGATAATCTTAGCAAAAAACTCTTTGTCTTCGCCCGTTTCGGTATCGCGCAGGCGCACTCCTTTGGCCCGGCCGGTATCCTTATCCATAATAAGGCTATAGACGGAGCTGTTCGGCCGCACGGTCATATTACCCGTGACTTCCGCTACGGGCAAAGTCGAGGAGAGGCTACTGAAGTAGCCCCCAAAAGGACAGCCACGAATGCAGCGGTTGCGGTACTGGCAAGCACCCCGGGTTCCTTTATGAATCTTAGAGTCGTAGGCCGTTAGGTGAGCCACTCTACCTGCGGTAATAACGCGCCCACCCATTTTGGCGGCCACCCCTTTGCGCAAGTGATCTTCAGCACAGTTCAGGGGCATCATGGGTAAAAACTGACCGTCGGGCAGCTGCTTTAAGCCCAGCTTCTCACCACTGATGCCGGCGAAAGTTTCTACGTAATCGTACCAAGGAGCGATATCGTCGTAGCCAATGGGCCAGGGAGTACCGTAGCCGTCACGGGCGTTGGCCTCAAAGTCCATTTGGCTCCAGCGGTAGCTGTGGCGCCCCCACATGATGGAGCGACCACCGACGTGGTACCCGCGCATCCAGTCGAAGCGGTTTTTGGTATCCGTATAAGGGTGCTCGCTGTCCTTGACAAACCAATGAACGTGGCCTTCTCTTACGGTATACCCCGCTCGAATTTGCTTGTTGTAATGTTCAGAAATTACTTCGGCGGGGATAGCTCCATTGGGGTACTTAAAGTCCCAGCTATCGAGGTTGGCCGTAGGGTAATCACCGTGCTTAACCATCCGCCCTTTTTCGAGAACAAGGGTTTTAAGGCCTTTTTCGGTGAGTTCTTTGGTGGCCCAGCCACCGCTGATGCCCGTCCCGACGACGATGGCATCGTAGGTGACTTCTTCATCACCCTGAGAATTAAACTTCATAGATTGTCGCGCTTTGCTTGATCGTTTGGATACTACTTACTGTGAGGCGGCAATTTACAAATTAAATTTTGCCCCTTAGTAGGTTAACGAGATTTATGCCAGGAGATTTCTTCAAAGTCAAACAGGGCGCGGGCGCGGGTGCTAAGAAAGTTTTCTAGTAGCAAGGAAGCCGACAAAAAGAAAAGCGGCATCCCCCCATTGTGGAGGATGCCGCCGAAAACTACTTTGCGAAAATACACTATTACATTATGGGATCAGCGCTGGCTTGGGCTTTCCGAATCTGGCAAAAATGCTGGTATTTTTGGGTTGAATAAGAAAATGAAAAGGGGAGTTCATTGGGATAAATGAACCTTTTCAAAGCGAAATTCAGCACAAAAAGAGCAAGTTTTTGACGACAAGTGGAAGGCCAAACTAGCGCTAATCTTTACTGAGCAGTAAGCTTTCGAGGCGCTTCAGGCGAGATTCAAGATTTTCAATTTTCTTATCC
>JBCDGT010000214.1:0-6178 GCA_038750915.1 Bacteroidota bacterium | reverse complement strand
TTTCAATCCGATCGCTAAAAAGGAGCAATCCGACCTTATCATTATTATTGGTGGCGGAGAAAGCAAGCACGGCGCAAATCTCCGTGATTAACTCATTTTTTAGCTGGCGAGTCGTGCCGAAAAAGCTCGACTTACTGATATCGACCAGCAGCATTACCGTCAATTCGCGCTCTTCTTCGAAGACCTTGACGAAAGGCTCATTACTGCGGGCGGTAACGTTCCAGTCAATGTTGCGTACGTCGTCCCCGTACTGATAATTGCGTACTTCGCTGAAGGACATCCCCCGTCCCTTAAAAGCACTATGGTATTCTCCTGCAAAAATCTGACGGCTCAAACCCTTGGTCTTGATTTCGATGCGGCGAACGCGCTTTAGTAGTTCGGTAGTTTCCATTTTTTAGTACAATAGTAATAGAGTATGATAGCCTGGTGGTAGGCCAGCACAAAATACTATCATACTACCATACTATCCTACTCCACTACTAACCTGGGCGCAGCCGCAGGTGCCAAGAAAAGGGAAAAAGCCAGCTAGAAGCGTTAAAGTATGGTGCACACGCAACGGATTGAGCATCAACGCAGTTGTCCTATGTAACTACCCAACCAAATGTCCTAATCCCGCATCTTTTCACCATGAATCTTCTTGGCCTCACCTCCCGCTACGCCCGTGTTGGCATTTTCTTCGCCATTTGGTCTTTGATGGCCAGCGTTTTCTTTTTTTCGCAAAGCCCTCGCTACGCTAACTCCGACTGGTCTTACCAGGTACAAGCGGCAGATTTCGTACAACCTAGTTGGTCAGGCGACAATGCCGAATACCGTGAATTTAGGGAATACGTAGCCGAAACGGAATACAGCGGCCCTTGTTTTGAGGTAAACTTGGATGAAACCGTCGCTGGCTACGCCACCGACTACCGGACCGACCTCTTCGGCGACACCTATATTCCCAACCAAGAAGCCCTCATTGATGAATTAGCGGAAGGCCTATCTACTTCCTTTCTCGATAAGACCTGGGAGATGGATAAGGACTGTTTCTCGGGCTCCTTCGTCGTTAGCTTCGACGTAGACGAAGACGGAACTCTCGGCCAGAACATTCTCGTGCACCACCTCCGCGGCGGCTCCAACAATGCGGCTTTTGCCATCATGGAAGTCCTTTGGGACATGGAGCGCAGCGGCCACACTTGGCACGATGGTACGCAAGGAAAAGGCGAAGTGCGCATTCCCGTTAGTTTCCGGTTGATTTAAAGCCCGAAAACCAAAGGCACCATTAGCGTCGTCACGATCCAGCATATGAGGTTTAGCGGCGTACCGATACGGGTGAAATCCCGGAAGCGGTAGCGACCGGCCGAGTAGACCATAGCGTTGGTTTGGTAGCCTACGGGCGTCATGAAGCTGGCCGAAGCGGCGATGCTAACGGTGACTAATAAAGGCATGGGATCGATCCCGAGTTGCTGGGCTGCGGCGATGGCTACCGGGGCCAGAAGGGCTGCCGTAGCATTATTACTCATCAATTCGGTAAGTAGGTTAGTAACTAAGTACAAAGCCGCAATCAAGGCGTAAGTGCCAAAGGGGCTAACGGAGCCAGTTAGCAGTACGGCCACCTGCTCGTCGAGACCACTATTGCTCATGGCCTTACCAAGGCTGAGGGCTCCGGCCAGCAGGAAAATAATTTTCCAATCGATTGCTTCGTAGGCTTCCTGCATGTTGATGGTGCTTCCCAGTACAAGCAGGCAAACTCCCATTAAAGCAGCAATACTGATGGGGGCTATGCCCACCGTCGCGAGCCCAATCACGCCAATGATAGTCACTAAGACAAAAATGAAGCGACTGCGTTTGAAATCAGTAAGCGAATTGCTGGACAGCAGGATGAACGGACTTTCACGGCGCTGTTCGATGCGGTGCAACTCCGCCAAGTAGTGGGTTTTTACTTCGGCGAGAATGACGTCGCCGGCCATTAAGGGTAGAGAGTAAAGGCGTTCGTTCAGCGTGGCTTCCCGGTGGCGGATAGCGAGGGGGACGGCCCGGTAGCTGCGGCGAAAATCCACCTGCCGTAAGGTCTTACCTACGAATTCTGAATTCGGCGTTACCACCATTTCTACGAGGCTGGAATTGCCTCGCTCCAGGCCGGTACCCATTACCCGCACGCTGCCGGAGTGGTCTACGAGTCGGACCCAATCTTTTAGGTTTTTGATCTTCTCCCGATCACAACGGACTTTTAGGGTGTCATCGGCTGCTAAGCGAAAGTCGCCGGGTGGGAGGGTGAAGCGATCACGCCCGCGGCGTACCTCGATGATATCCATATCCATTTCGCGGACGATTGGCGAATCCATAATCCGCTGCCCGGCGAGTTTGGGGTTGTCGAGAATAACGATTTCTGCCAAGTAATCGTGGAGGGCAAATTGTTCCGCAAGACTTGTGTCAGCTTCCCGGTCGGGCAGCAAGCGCCCCCCCAGGTAGGTGAGGTAGATGACGCCAATGATCAGTAACACCAGGCCTACTGGAGCCAGGGTGAATACCGAAAATCCGGGTAGACCTTCCGCCTCCGCAATACCACTGACGAGGATATTCGTGGACGTACCGATCAGCGTGCACATCCCGCCAAGGATGCTGGCAAACGAAAGGGGGATGAGCAGCTTTGCTGGGTTAATCTTCGCCGTAGCAGCCACCTTAGCAACGATGGGGATAAAGACGGCGACCACCGGGGTATTATTGATGAAGGCAGAAACTACGGCTACCAGCAACATCATCAGTAACATGGCGTACTGCGGTCGGCGGCGGAAGCGGTCGGCTAACGAGCTGGCCAGCATTTGTAGTGCCCCGGTTTTGAGGATAGCGGCGGAGAGGACGAACATGAAAGCTACCGTCAACGTAGCACCATTGCTAAATCCCTCCAAACCCTCTCCGGCGGAGATGACGCCGGTAGTGACGAGGCTGACGATGATCAACATCGCAATCAGGTCCACCGTCAACCATTCAGTAACGAAAAGGACCACGGCGGCTAGGGCCACGAGCAGGGTTATGGTTGCCGGAGAAAACATGAGCGGTGAAGATACGGTAACCTGCTGCGAGCATTTGGGCTAGCGTTTTCTTAGCACGATCAAACCAAAAACGATACTACTCTATCGAGCAATTATTTGTCGACTGACACCCCTGCCGGGGGACTTCTTTTTTAGAATCAACACTAAGGAAAAAGAAATTAACCAGTTAAGTATTGAGAAGCCCATACCATCCAAACTACTCCACCACGAAATATTTTCTAAACACCAAGTACAAAACCGGCCCCACCAACGGAATGAGCAGCACGGCAAACAGTAGACCATTACCTAGCCCCGCACGGGATCTGGCGGTAATGTCTGCCCTAGCGATACGAAGAATGGGCCAGTAAATGGCAACGGCCGCCACTAGAATGGCGAGGAAAACGAGCGCCTGGCGCATATTGAGAAGCTTTATTGGTAAACCACTATCCGAGAGTTTCGTTTACCGCCTATGACACATCTGAAAGCAGGCGATCCCGCCCCCGATTTTACCGGAATCCTCCACGACGGCAGTACCGTCAGCCTGGCCGATTACGCTGGTAAGAAACTCATTATTTTCTTTTACCCTAAGGACGATACCCCCGGCTGTACGGCCGCCGCTTGCTCCCTGCGGGACAACTTCGGCGAGCTCCAGGCCAAGGGCTACGAGCTCCTCGGTGTCAGCCCGGATAAACCGGCGAAGCATTTGAAGTTTATCGCCAAGCACGATCTGCCAATGCCCCTGCTGGCAGACGAGGAGCACAAAATGATGGACGCTTACGGCACCTGGGGCCGTAAACAATTCATGGGCCGGGAGTACGACGGCGTACTACGCACCACCCTCGTCATCAACGAGGACGGTATCATCGACCGGGTGTACACCAAAGTGAAGACCAAAGTCCACGCCGAACAGATTTTGGACGACGAGGCTTAATCGTACCTTAGCGGTGTTTCACCCCAAATGACCTGCTTTTGTTACTTCACCTCTGGGAAGGCATCCGTGCTGGCTTGGTGCTGGCGTTACTCGTCGGCCCCCTGGTGGTTTTGCTTTTGCAGCTCAGCATCCGGCGCGGCACGCTGGCTGCTTTCGCGGCTGCTTTCGGCATTTGGGTAAGTGATTTGCTTTTCATTCTGGTCACGCACTACGGTATGGGCGGGCTCGGGAATATCCGTGGGTATTCTTACTTCGACGAAATCGTGGGCGGCATCGGTGTCGCTATTCTGCTTGGCACGGCCATCTTTATGTGGTTTCGCCGCCCGCCGGATCTGTCGGGAGAACGTGTCTTGCCGAGTAAGCGGGGACTCTTCGGTGCATTCCTGCAAGGCTTTGCGATCAACACTTTCAATCCCTTTACGATCGGTTTCTGGTCCTTCTTCACCCTCACGCAGGTTCATGAGCGCGAACTGACGGATGCCGCCGCTTGGGCCGTTTACGCCGGTATCCTCGGCACCATCGTCATCAGCGATGCGGCCAAAGTGTTAGCCGCCCGCAAGATCCGGGAGCTCTTGCGCCCAGAAGTGCTGGTCAAAGTACAACGGGTCGGTGCGGTAGTATTGGCGCTGTTTGGGGTCGGTTTGGGTTTGAGGGTATGGTTCTTCGGTGGTTAGTGGTAATTAGGCCTATCTTATTGATACTCCATTCTCTTATTCATCCATTCTTTCATTCACTTTAAGGCGCGTTCGCAGGTGCTCACTGAGCTCGCCGAACGTGTGCAGGGTAAGGAACTGGGAAATTAACGTAATAAATACTTCCCTTCCCACCACTCGTACACCAGATACCCTTCTGCCTTGAACTTGGCGACATCACCCGCGGTCAATGAATTTTCGTAACTCAGCAAATCGTAGTAGAATATGGCTTCCATGAAGTGTGGCTCTCCGCTAAGCACAAATTTTCTCTTTTGCTTGCTTTGTGCTTTTTGCAGTTCCGCCAGAGGGTAGCGCCACTCCGGTTGCACCAGCCGTGGCCGGAAAGGAGTGATTCGCTCAAGGCTGTACTGAACGGGGAGCCCAAGGAGTAAGACGACAAGACCGACATTTAGCCATCGCTTACCCCAAAGGAGGTTGGCAGACTTACTCAAGTGTACTACCAGTACGGCCGTTAGGAGGAAAAAAGCGGGCGCACTCATTTCCAGGTAGGTATTCCTTTTGGTGGTTAGAAAAGATAGCAGCAACGGCGGCATTAGGGCCCAAACCAACAATAAGGTAGCGGATAGACCTTTTTTATCTTTCCAATTTAAAGCAACATGTCCAATGGCCAGTAGTGTCCCTAAGCCAAAAATGATCACGGTATCTTCCAGATAAGCGAAAGGGCCACCACCATGTCCTTCAAAAGCGGAGTTTACACGTCCGAAAAATTGCCCGAATGTGTGACTTGCTTCAATGGGATGATAGACGAACAAGTACACCAAATAGGGAGCAATAAACAAAGTGGTCACGAAAACCAAAAGTGCCATTTCGCTCCTAGATATCCTTCGCTTTTCCTGCTGCAGCAAGTGGACTACACCAACTACGCCTAAGATAAATGTGGCCATTATCCACTTAGTCAGAAAAGCCAAACCTATTGTCAAGCCGGTAACTAACAGCCACCACCTGCGCTGCGCTTGAAAGAACCGCAGGTAACTGAGGATGGAGAGTTGAAAAAGGAAGGTAAAAAGATTGTCCACGTGGTCTGAAGAGATCAGCCCGCCACAAAACTCTAGGGTCATCCCGTGAATGGCGTGCAAAAAAGCGGCTACTATTGCGGTTTTTTGGTCAAGGAGTACCCGCCCAATTCGGAAGGTAAGCCAGACGGATAATACCCCAATTAAAATAGAAGGTAAGCGTAAGCCTAGTTCATTAGGCCCAAAAACACTAATGCTCGCCCCCAGCAGCCAGAAGGGAAGAAAGGGTTTATTCAACCATAATTGGGTCTTAGTCCAATTGTCAGAGCGGTAAGTCAGTACCTGATCCTGATACAGCTGCGGATTGAACGGATTTTCCCAAATGTCCTTGGCAATTACGGCATGAAAGCGTTCGTCCCAATCGTGCAGGAAGAGATCCCCGGCCATGAAGATCCGGAGGAGTATGGCTAGGACAATTATGGCACGCCGGGCAGTAGTGTACTGCTCCTGAAATACAGCTCGGAGTAGGAAATACGTTAGGCCGGAAAAAAGGAGCAATAGGATAATCCCTTG
>JBCDGT010000213.1:0-6182 GCA_038750915.1 Bacteroidota bacterium | reverse complement strand
TTATTCACTTTCTTCTTTGTGCCACTATTTCGGCCTACTTTATTGGCACTGGGGTATTTTTTCAAATTTGATGCCTTTCCGGTAATATTCACCCCGCTCTATTTTATCTTCTGGTTGATCATAGTGGCTACCATAGAATTCAGCATGCATTCCGGCCACCCTAAATTACCCATTGGCAAGCCTTTCGTCGCCAAGGGAGTGGTTTTCTCCAATCTTGTTTATGTCTTGCTGATTGCGGCGGGGTTTTTCTTGCTCAGCCTTAGCTCAGGGTAATGATGCCTACCTTGAGCACTCTTTTATACGCTGAACCTATTTTAGTATTGATGGATATTCCCGATAAAAACCAAAAATTCCCGCTAGGAGCATACGACCGGCTATGCTTTCTTAAAAACATTATCACCAATCCCAACATCAGCGTAGGGGACTACACCTACTACGACGATTTCGAGGCAGTAGAAAATTTTGAAAAGAACGTCAAGTATCTATTCGATTTTACCGGAGACAAGTTGATCATTGGAAAATTTTGCATGATCGCCTCCGATGTTACCTTCATTATGAATGGGGCTAACCACTTGAGTGAAGCGATAACCTCCTACCCTTTTGCCATTTTTGGCAAAGATTGGGCCAATGCCATGGAAGGTAAACAGTATCCCATGAAGGGTAATACGACCATTGGCAATGATGTCTGGATCGGTTATGGGGCTACGATTATGCCTGGGGTTACCGTTGGCGATGGAGCCATTATTGCCACTAAAGCAGTAGTTACCAAAAACGTACCGGCATACTCCATCGTTGGAGGCAACCCAGCACGAGAAATTCGCAAGCGATTTTCGCCGGAAATCATTGAGCAACTGCTTGTATTAAAGTGGTGGGATTGGCCCTTAGAAAAAATAACGGCCAATGTTCACCACCTAACTGGGAATAAACTCTCGGAAATAGGTATACAGGGCTAAAAACGCAAATCAGTAGCTAAATTGCATAATCCGTATGCTCCCAGGAACCAGGTCATAGCAATGCTAGCGCATCTCTTCACCTGGAACACTCCGAGGTATTATCGATCCTTCGTTAAGCGGTAAGAACAAGGGCCTCGAAGTGTAAATTTCCGCTAGTAGCAGAGCGAAAAGCTAAATTGACCTCCGATTGTCCAGCTTTAGTTCCTGATCCACTTTAAAGGTATATTGACACTTTACTCGACCAACTACATGAGTACCTCTTCTTTACTTTTCCGCCTGGCTGCCATCACTAGCCTCCTTTTCTTCGGTTGTGAAGCGGAAGCTCCATTTGCGGAAGGAACTTTTGGCCACGATTTAGACATTCTGAACGCCGTTGAAGACATCCAGGTGCTGCAATCCGGCCAGTCACTGGTCGCTGTTTCTGGAGCCCTACAGGGTCGAGTATTTACCAGCAGTGCAGACGGGCTGGAAGGTCCCAGCTTTGGTTGGTTTAAACGTACCGCCTTTAAGGATGGCTCTTTCAAAAAGCACTACAGTGGGCTGGGGGGAGAAGACCGTATGTGGTTTGGGCCCCAATTTGGCAAGTACAGTGTTTTCTTCCCTCCTGGGGCTAAGGATACCGACGAAGAAATGCGTATGGCCCCTGACTTAGATACCCTAAACTTCACGGTGACCAAACAAACTGATCAAGAAATAGTCAGTAGTGGGCAACTTCGCATCGGGAACTTCCAAGGCTACACCTTTACGCTTGCGGCGGAAAGGAAGGTCTCCATCCTAGACCGTCCAACAATCGAAGGCCAGCTTGATATTACCCTCTCAGATAAGATAAAGCAAGTAGGCTTCGCTACTCAGACAACCATAGAAAATGCCGGGAACGCAGCCTGGGAAAAAGAGACCGGACTGCTTTCTATTTGGATTCTGGGATGTATGGTTCCTTCGGACAGTGCCCTGGCGATAATTCCCTTTAAGGGTGATATGGATACTGTGACCAACTACTTCACTCCACTGGATGGTTCACGCGTAAAAATTAAGGATAGCACTGTTTATTACCGGGCCGATGCCAACTACCTCAATAAGATCGGTATTCTCCCGGAGCATACCCTTCCCGTTTTTGGCAGCTATTCTCCCGAATTAAATTTACTGACGATCGTACAATTCAGTTTCACTAATGATTCCCTCTACGTCAACTCTCAACGGGTAAAACAAGATGACCCCTACCGCGGTGACGTGATTAATGTATTCAATGATGGTGTCACCCCCACCGCCGGCCCCTTTGGTCCTTTTTATGAACTAGAAACTTCTTCTGCGGCAAAACCCCTATTGCCAGGGGAAAGCATGTACCACCTCAGTCGGACCTATCACTTCACGGGACCTGAGGCAGCTTTGGAGAAAATTGCCCAAGCCGTACTGAACGTCAGCTTACGGGACAGAGCACGCTTTTAAGGCAGTGGAAAATTCGGGTACGGCCGGACTCCACTGAGCTTGCGTAAGTGCAGGTGCTCACTACGCTCGAATGTCGGTAATCCATTGGATTAATAAGTAACAAATAGAACGCTTATGCATTGTTTATGCAAAGGCGTCAAGCCCATAGGGCAACGTGAAGTACCCCCCCCCCTACGGGCTTAGCATCTCTGCGTAAAAACCAGTTCTGGGACAATGACAATTAAGAATTTACCCCGCCAACTATTTTTAATCGACGGCATCGGAGCGTTGGTATCTGCTTTCTCATTGGGAGTAGTACTCGTATATTTTGAAGCAGTGTTTGGGATGCCACGGAAACTGTTAATTCCGCTAGCCCTAACGGCAGTTCTGTTTGCGCTTTACTCCCTGACCTGTTACTGGAAAAAGCCTGGTAATTGGCAGCCCTTTTTAAGGTTTATTGCCATAGTCAATTTGCTTTATTGCGGTGTAACTATCTGCCTAGTCCTCCAACAATATCAAAACTTAACAGGACTGGGAATAACCTACTTCATTCTCGAACTAGCCATCGTTATTCCCCTGGCCCTTTTTGAGTGGAAAACGGCGGGTAGCCAAAAGGAACTAACCTAATTTATTACCGATGAAAGAGGAGATTCTAGCGTTGCGTAAAGAACTACACCAGCATCCTGAATTGTCCGGACAAGAAAGCGCCACTGCCAGCCGCATCCAAGCTTTCGTGCAAGACCACCACCCTACCCGCATTATTACCGGACTCGGTGGACATGGCCTCGCTGTCATCTACAACTATCAGAACTCAGGTCCGACCGTAGCGATCAGGTGCGAATTGGATGCCTTGCCCATTGAGGAGGAGAATACTTTCGCTCACCGTTCTCACACAAAGGGTGTTTCCCATAAATGCGGTCATGATGGTCATATGGCGATGGTGAGCGGCCTTGTTTATTGGCTGAAAGAGCAGGCTTTTAGTCGGGGGAAGGTTATCCTACTTTTCCAACCAGCTGAGGAAACGGGCCAGGGAGCCTACCGAGTACTCAACGACGGGAAGTTTAAAGAGTTGGACATCGACTACTTCTTTGCCCTACACAACATTCCGGGAGCACCGTTAAACAGCATCATCACTATGCAAAGAGGGTTTTCGGCGGAAGTACAAAGCCTAGCCATTAAACTAGTAGGTAAGGAAGCGCACGCAGCAGAGCCAGAGAACGGAATAAACCCTGCGCTAGCCATCGCCCAAATCACCGTAGCCTTAGCGGAATTGAATTTCACTGACCCGCAGGACGATAATTTCAGGGTGTTAACACCCGTCCACCTCACTATGGGGCAAAAGGCCTACGGCATTTCCCCCGCAGCGGGAGAACTCCACTATACCATAAGAACCTGGAACCGTGAAAGAATGGTGGAGTTAAAAAACAGTATAACCAACTTGGTCGCCCAAATATCCGCCGCTCACCAACTAACTCATCAGGTCGATTGGTTCGAATACTTCCCGGCAAGTACTAACGACTCAGCGTGCAACGAATACGTTGATAAGGCCGCAAAACAAGCAGGGCTTAACACCTATGCAAGACCTTATCCCTTCAAATTTGGGGAAGACTTTGGTTGGTTTTCCAGGGAATACAAAAGCACAATGTTCGGCTTGGGCGCTGGGCGGAAAACCCCAGCCCTCCACCACGCTGATTATGACTTCCCCGATGAGATTCTAGATACGGGGACCAAGATGTTTCAAGCGATCATTTCCCAAATATTGAAGTAAGCGAATTTAGCCACTCTGACAATGGGTTTTAGTAGTCCTGGAGGTCTACGTTCCTTGATTTACGCATTACAGTTCTCTTAAAATAAGACCATTCAACCAAAAAGCTCCTTCTTTCTCCTGTACGGGGCTGACCACTACTGAAGCATTTCCGTCAGCTCCAACGGTAAACCGTACCTCTCCGTGCAAGGGTTTCTGCTCCAGGGTACGCACGGCATCGTAAAAGCCCATTGGTGCTTTCCGACCTTTTACCTGGCGGTCTCCGGCGGCATCCTTTACGGCAAACTGTACTTGGTTAAGCAGTGGACCTTCGATGCGCGGGTGGTGGAAAGTCGTTAGGGAATAACTACCGGCGGGAAAGCCGGAGAAGTCCAATGCAATTCGTTGGTCTTCGGTATATAAACCATCTGCACCTACGTAAGCCAAATTGCCAAACATTGTGGCTTCCTCAGACCACTCAAGCCCTTTACCTGAGAGGCTAATCTTGCCACCGTTGAAATCGGCAAGGGTGTATACCAAACCAGCATCCGACCAGGGCTTCCAGCCAATTTCATTTAGGGTACCTTCTTTACCCAAGTCTAAACGTACCAGGGGTAATTCATGAAAAGGTTGGTAAGTCGCGGCGATCACGTCACTTACGTAAGGGACGGTTTCGATCCTGGCACTCCCCTCTTCCAATCCAGGAGCGGTAACCGTCACCGTAATCGCTCCAGGAGCACTCCCACTCCGTACGTACATATAACCACGCCCAAATTCGGGCCTCACGGGATGGATATCCTTGCGCGCATCATCCACTAAACTACCCGCTCCTGCTACCCGAAAGCTCAGTGGCATATCTGCTTCGCGAACTGGGTTCCCGGCCACATCGACCACTTGGGCCCTGACGATCCGAAGGTCTCCTCCACCAGCCTCAAAGGGCATTGGGTTCTCGCTGAACTGAACTTCAAGATGGTGAGCTACTCCTGCTTTTGTCCGTTCGTGTTTGGCAACTTCTTTACCTCCTACGTAGGCTTTGGCTAGCAAGGTTCCCTCGGTCCAGTCGTGATAATAGTAAAAGCAGGGATGGTCCAGATGGGTCTTATTCTCACCTCTTTCCGGATGGGTTTTGCCCAAAGAAACACCATTGTGGAAAAGTTCTACCTCTTCTGCATTACTGAAGATCCTGACGATCCCGTCGTAACTGCCTCGTTCATCAGCAATGTGCACCATTGGGGAAGCTGTGTACTCGCTGGTGTACCAGTGGTAAACGGGACGGGGTTGCCGGAAGAAATCCAATACTCCAGAGTGGGAACGGTAGCTTTTACGGCTCCCCTCGATGATGATCTGGTTGTAATCCGCCCCCACCCAAGCCAGGGCACCAAAAGTTTTTGGTGTTTTTTTATAACGACTTATTACCAATTGGTTCCCTTCCGCATCGTGGTTATTGCGGTGTTCCATACTGATGGTCCAGTCGCCGTCAGGTAGGATGGCGTTGCGATAATCCATGGTAGCGTAAACGTCGGTTACTCCGGCATTGGGTCGGCCGGTCCACCCATTCGAGGAAGCAGAAGCCGTCAGTCGCCAGGGATCTTCCTCTTTAGCCGCGAAGTGCATCATCGGCACGTCGCCTCGGTGGTTGATCCCAGCTCCCCAAATGAAGATGGAGGGATGATTGCGGTGGGCACGAATGGTGGTGCGCAAAGCACTTTCGAGGTTGTCCCACCACTGCTGATCCCCCCAGTCGATCCAGGTAGGCGCTTCTTCGTAGACCAGGATACCGAGCCGATCACAGGCGGCAATGAAGCTCTCGTCCTGGGTGTAATGGCTCAGGCGGATACAGTTCATTCCGGCGGCCTTATACTGCTCAGCTTCCGCTACCCCCAGCGCATCGGGGGTAGCGTCACCAATGATAGGAAAGTTCTGATGGCGGTTTACGCCTACTAACCAGAGCGGTTCCCCATTAAGGTTGATGCTGGAATATCTGGGCGCGCAGGACGCGATGGCAGAGCGGATGCAGGGCGAGTGGTTTCTGACTGGCGATCAGGCCTCTATGGCAGAGGATG
>JBCDGT010000212.1:0-6183 GCA_038750915.1 Bacteroidota bacterium | reverse complement strand
TGGACTTGTAAACGGAAGAGTTTAGCACGTAGACGGTGATTTCATCCTGGGGGTCAGCAAAGACTTCGATGTAGTACCAAGCTCTTTGCACCAACCGGTGATCTTTACTTACGTGCGACCAACTTTCACCGGCGTTGTTACTGACGAATAAACCACCCTTTTCTTCGTCGCTATCACTTTCAATCAAAGCGTAGATTTTTTCGGAATTATCTGCGCTAAAGGCTAGGCTCATCTTACCTAGCCCTTCCGGTAATCCATTTTCGAGTTGTTCCCAGGTGGAGCCGCCGTCGGTAGATTTATAGATGCCGCTGCCTGGGCCTCCACTGCGGACTTGCCAAGGATAGCGCCGATGGTCCCACATGGCCGCGTAAAGGATACGGGGGTTGTTGGGATCCATAATGAGGTGGGAGCAGCCGGTGTTTTCGTCGACGTAAAGCACCTTTTTCCAGCTATTGCCGCCATCTTTGCTGCGGTAAACGCCGCGCTGTTGGGAAGCGCCAGTATAGGCTCCTTGAGCCGCAACGTAGAGGTGGTCGCTATTATCGGGATGAACCACGATACCGGCAATTTGCCGGGTTTTAGTCAGTCCCAGATGCTGCCAGCTTTTGCCAGCGTCCGTAGATTTGTATACCCCGTCACCGTGGCTACTCATGACGCCACGAGGAGCGTGTTCCCCCATACCGACGTAGATGACGTTGTCATCATTCGGAGCAACGCTAAGGGCACCAACTGACCCGGTTTTGAAATAGCCATCAGAGATGTTGTCCCAGTGCTGGCCAGCATCGCTCGTTTTCCAGACGCCACCGCCCGTGATGCCCATGTAGGCCGTTAGCGGATCGTGGGGTAAGCCCTGGGCGGCAACGGAACGACCGCCGCGAAAAGGGCCAATGCTGCGGTATTTAACGGGGGAAAAATAATCTTCGACAGCATCTTGCGCTTGGGTCTCTTGGTTTGGGAGGAAGAAGATCAATAAAGATAGGAGCGAGAAAAAATGTTTCATCATGGTATGGGGAATATGAATGTATATACACAAGGTAAGCAATTGAATTTCTTGCGGGTGCCGGGCGGTTAATGTCGTTAGTTTTAATGCCCTACTAAGTATCGACTCGATTAACCTTAGATCAGATAGTACCATATGCTGCGCAGCTACCTCCGGTGGTAAAGAGATCAAGAGAAGGAGGAAATAAAATATAGAGTAGCTTGGCGAAATAGGCACGCAGAAGTAGCCTGGACTCTGGGTCAGACAATGGGTGTTTCTCATCTGTCTGATTTGTCAGGTCGGAATCTCAAAATGCCACGATTACTTTTGGTTTGCCTTCAAGTCATACACACCAATAGTCCATTGACCGGCAGGACGAAGTTCTACTACGGGGTGAGCAAAATGTTCTTTCTGATCAAGGGCTTCGTAGCGGGTGGTGGGCCAGATAAAATTGGTGACCAGATAGTCCGCTTTGTGCCATTCTCCTTCGAGGCGGAGTTTGGCTTTGGCGGCTGGGGGGAGCGCGTAATAGTTATCGTTACAGGGCCAGCATTCGCACTTGATGGACTTTACTGCTCCTTCCGGAATTTGCTCGGCCAGCTTTAACAGGGCCGGCCGGAAGCCTACGCCCCAATAGTCCATGTCAAAACGGATGAAGAGGGGTTCGCCCCTAATGGCGGCGTTGAAATAGGTCTGCTGGTGAGGATGATAACGAACCATCGTGATGGCAGTCAGTAGTAAGCCGGCTCCTAACACCCATGCCTGCACCTGCGGCCGCGGCCAATGGTGCTGTGCGTACGAAAAGCCCACTATGATCAGAAATACCATACTTGGAAAGACGAAGTGCAAATGCCGCCAGCCGTTGTAGAGGGTGGAGTCTAAGATGATGACTACCAAAATAGGCCCAACGGCCAAGCCTAGCTGGGTGAAATCCAACAACTCTCGGTCATTTTGCCAAAAATGGAGGGTCCGTAAGTTGGAGAACATCGTTTTCAGGGCGGCGAAAAAACCCGTGAAGAGGAATAGAAGGTAAATGATCGGGGTGGTGATCAGGATCCAGGCAGGAATGTAATAGGCGGGAACATCTAGGGCGTGCAGGCGGTCGCCGAACAACCAGACGTAGCTGTCCCATTCGAAATCAGACATCTCGGAAAAAGCGGCCACTAAACGGCTAAAGGTGTCCTCCCATAAGTAAGGGAAAAAGGGCACTAGAAAAAGGACTGATAGTGGGAAATAGGCACTAAGCCAAATCAGGTTTTTAGCGGAAAAAGGACGTTTACGTAGCATCTCCCAGCCCAAAACGAGGGTGGTGGTTAGTGGTATGATGAGCGCTGGTAGGCGGGTATTAAGCGCCAGGCCAGTAGCGATAGCGTGAAAGAGCAGGTTGCGCCAGGTCCGCTCTTTCAAAAAGCGCAATAGTGTAAAAGTATTGATGACGTAAAAGACCAATAGAATGTGGTCCTTCGGATTGTAAAAGGCGTTGGCAAAGATGCGTGGACTGAGTACCAGTACTGCCGTGCCGATCAGTGGATACCAAGCCTTTTTGGGGAAGCGAAGTCGTAGGGTTCGGTAGAAGTAGAGGAGGGCGATCCAGAACAAGAAGAAGCAAAGGTAGTGTCGTAACTTATAGTGGTTGTAAGGGTCATCCTCCAGGCCCAACTTGAGTTCGATTAGGCTGGAGGTAATCTGATAGATCATCCCGTAATTGGCCCACTGGTAGTCTTCTAAGTGCCAATCAGGTTCTAATTTTACGTAATTGTTAAGCCCAACTTTCTCTGCGGCGTAGTCGATGGAGACCCGCCCGTGACGACGCTGGATGGATTCATCCCAACTGATGCCGTAATCATCCAAAACCACTAAGCCTAGGATCAGGACCAAAGCAAAGAAGAGAATAGCGTACCAGGATTGGAATTTCGGCATGGATAGTAGCTAGGGCGCTAGGAGCTGGGAATTAGTAGGGATAGCGCTTCTAGCAAGAGCGCTCGCTCGGGTCCGGCCGCAATATCGCCGTTTTCAGTGAACTGGACCTCATTTTGGTATAAAGGGCATTCGGCTACTATCCGTGCACCTAAAGCTTGGAGCGACCAGAGAAGGGACTGTCTGGCTTTATCACCCCTTGGTGGATGGGGGGTAAAGGTGAATACCAGCGTGGGTTTACCCGCAAATTCCCCACTGGAGGCCAGCCAGTCTAGTGCGTTTTTGAGTACTCCGGGAATATTGTGAAGATAGGCGGGCGTACTGATGATGACGGCATCGGCTTGAGTAAGCTCCGACCGCCAGCGTAAGACGTTCGGTGGCCAGGGAGCCTTGTCCCGATCCGGCTGGAAAACGGGGAGGTCGGCTAAGTAGTCACTACGGGTGGCCTCTTTTCCGGAAATCGTCGCAATTCCTTTGAGAAGACGGGAATTGGCACTTTGGGGATGTGGGGAGCCGGAGATGAGTAGCAGCATCACTTAGTCCTCATCGGCGATCTCATCTGGGTCAATGTCAACTTCTTCGAAGTCTTCGTTATCATCTTCGTGGCGATCGGCGTATTCTTCCTTGATTTCATCGATTAGGTTGCCGTCATCATCGTAATCGTCATCGTCAAGAATGATTTCTTTGGCTTCGCTTTTGGTCATGCGGATCAGGTAGTACTTTTCTTCGGTTTCGAAGGGAAGCGCACTGGTCAGCCGGCCGTTGACGTCCGTAAAGCGGATAAGGTTTTTCGCGAATCCCGTAGGGTATTCGAGTTTAATCCGTTCCAGGGTTTCATCATCCAGCTTTTCGTAGTTCTTAATTACTCTGGGCTTACTCATGATGGGTAGTCGCGTTGTACTTACAAATATGGGTTAGGTAGAGGAAGAATTGCTGGGTTTTTGCAAAAAAAATTATCAACAGGGGTTGGAAAAATAGAAGCCCTCGCTCCTGTTGATGGAACGAGGGCTTTTGGGGAAAGACGAAAGCCACTTGAATTAAGTTGCTTCAAGTTTTTGCGCTGTCATTACTTACCAGCTGCGTTGGCGTGATCTGCCAAGAATTTTGCCAGGCCGATATCCGTCAGTGGGTGCTTAAACAAACTGTCGTAGCTTTTCAGGGGACAGGTAACAACATCGGCACCAGCCTTAGCTGCTTCAACGATGTGTTTGCCGGAGCGGATAGAAGCGGCCAGGATTTCGGTTTCGAAGCCCTGCACGGCGTAGAGTTCTGCGATGTCGCTAATGAGTTGCATGCCTTCCCAGCCAATATCATCGATACGGCCAATGAATGGACTTACGTAAGTCGCGCCAGCTTTGGCTGCCAGTAGCGCCTGGCCGGCACTGAATACCAGCGTACAGTTGGTCCGGATACCCTGAGAAGTAGCCCAGGCCAATGCCTTGACGCCATCACGAATCATGGGAATCTTAATCACGATGTTGTCGGCAATTTTTATGAGTTTTTCGGCTTCGGCCTTCATGCCATCGAGATCGGTACTGATCACCTCTGCACTAACGTCGCCTTCTGTGATATCGCAAATTTTGGCGTAGTGGTCCATTACGTTCTGCTCCCCACTGATCTTTTCCTTAGCCATCAGGCTGGGGTTAGTGGTAACACCGTCCAGAATACCAAGCGCCTCAGCTTCGGCAATATCGCTCAGGTTAGCAGTGTCAATGAAAAACTTCATACGGGGTGGTTTTTTGTGTGATGATGGTCAGTCATGACCTTTACTTTAAATGCAAACATACAACCTCTCTAGATGTTTGCGGTTGCCCGGAGTAGGTTAAGTTTATGCAAAGTAATGGAGTCTTGTAGTCTGGTGGTGCGGGCACTACTAGACCACCAGACTACAAGTCTACTACACCCGCTTCAATCGCACTGGATACGTCCTACCCGAATACCACTGCGGGACGTACAGGTTACCGTCTTCATCCGGGCAGATATCGTGAGGATTCAGGAAGGTTTGATTATCGTAGGCGACGTCTTGGAAATCCTTTTGGTTCGTTGGAGCGGAACCACCGGGGAGCGAGACTACGTCTAGGTTTCGGTCTAAGATGGCGACCATCCCGTCGTAGGCCCACCAACTCTTCGTAACGATGACGGCAAACATGGTAAAATCTCCGAATAGCACGGGTCGACAAATTTCCAGGCCGGGTAATTTGCGGGTAGTCGTATGCTTTCCGTCCATTGTCCAACGCTGAAACTCCTTATTCGCCCGGGAGGTAATGAGTAGTTCTTCGCGGCCGTTGCGGTTGTCGACAACGATGCCGTGGCAGCAATTAAAGTGGTCTTTCCCGCCAAATACGTTGGTCAGTTGCCCCTTGGCGTCAAAATGGAAAATCTTATTGGTGCCGTAGCCGTCCGCCACGTAAATATCTCCGTTGGCTGCCACGGTGGTCTCGGTGGGCTTAAACTGCTGCCCTTCTGGAATTTGATCGGCGGGGACTTCCAACTCCCGAATGATGCGACCATCGAGGTCCATATTGATTACCCGACCTTCCGCTGAGTCGGTCAGCCAAAAGGTTTGCGCCTTTCCTTCACCGGCCTTACTAAAGCCGTGTGGCTCAGTTAGGTGGTGTTGGAAAGCATCTAATAGTTTACCGTCTTTATTGTAGACGACTACGTTGAAATTCTTGCTAACCGTGGAACATACCAGCCTGCCGCGACTGTCTAAGACCATTTCGTGGCAGTGCTGTAGTGCTTGTTTATGCGGATCTAGGTTGCCCCAATTTTTATCTACTTTATAGCGAAAATCACCGTGACCAACGATGCCTTTATCTCCCGTGTCTTTTCCATGAGTAGCGGAAGCGATGAAGGGAAAGGCAGTGGCAGCTCCAACTAGGCCTGCTTGACGGAGAAATTTTCGGCGGGATTTCATTCAGAAATATTTTGGTCCTTGACTTCGGCAAACTGGAAGCCAGTATCTACCTCGATGGTAGGATGGTCTTCGGCAAATTTAGTGGCGGCTTCTGCTGAGACCTTGGTTTGCCATAAGTAGACGCGTTTTAGTTTCGGCATGTTGGCTAAGTGAGCAAAAACGTCATCATCTACTTCCGTACCGTAGAGGTTGAGACTTTCGAGGTGGCGCAGTGCCGTTAATTTTTCTACCGTGGCCACCGTCAACTTAGTACCATTGAGCCGCAGTCGATTGAGGTTGCTGAATTTTGTCAACGGAGCTAAATCCTGATCCGTAAAGGGAAGACGATCTAAGCTGAGGTAGGCGATTTGCTCAGCTGCAGCTTCAGTGA
>JBCDGT010000211.1:0-6196 GCA_038750915.1 Bacteroidota bacterium | reverse complement strand
GGCGCACGGGATGCAAAGACTTATCGATAATTTGATCTTCGCTACCATTACCAAGCCCCTGTACTTCCGCAAGCTCCGTAGGGTCCGGCCGCACCTCAACAGCCGAGGTCAAGTGCTTATTGATCTCAATACCCGGTAATTCTTTACCGATGCGCTTGGTGTTGTGATCGATCAGGGCGGAGGCCGCGTCGAGAATGGCCTGACGGCTGCGGTAGTTATCCGTCAGAGTGACCACTTTCACCTCCGCGTGGCGCTGAAAGAAGTCGGTCATCGACCGCAGGCGCGCACCCTGAAACTCGTAGATGGCCTGGTCATCGTCCCCTACAATAAAGACATTCGGACGATCCCAGTAGTCGGTGAGACGGCGGATAATCTCATCTTGGGCACCATTTGTATCCTGAAATTCGTCAATCAGAACGTACTGGTAGCGCTCCTGGTAAGCCCGCAACAAACTGGGGTGTTCGTGAAAGGCGCGCAGCACCCAACCAATCATGTCTCCATAATCGTAGCGGCGCAGCTTGCGTAATGCTTCCTGGTAGCGGGGAAACAAATCTAGGGCCGCTCGCAAGCGCTCCATACGCAGCGTTTCCAACTCTATCTCTCCTTCCTTCGGTGCTCCGGCGGGTTTGTCTCGATATTTCTTTACGTAATAAAACCCCTCCTTTTCCGGTAGTTCCGCTACGTAGCGATCAATCGCCTGACGGATAAGGTCTAGGTCCCAATTCTCCGCCTTAATGGCGGCAAAGAGGTGCATCAGGTGCGGCTCGTAAAAGTAGTCTACATTATACCCTTGTTTTAGGGGGGTGTTTTTCGCTAAGTCATCCAGCAAGCGACGAACAATCCGTATTTTCTCCAAGTCGCCCAGCGGCTCCAATCCCGGCCGACCGAAGTAGTGAAGGTTCTGCTGAATAAGGTTACTACAAAACCCGTGGAAGGTAAAAATCCCCACCCGGTGGGCTTCCGGTCCGATGAATTTGAGCAGTCGCTCGCGCATCGCTTTCACCCCTGCTTCCGTAAAGGTGAGGCAAAGAATGTTGTGCGCCCCGGTGTCCGTTTCCAACAAGATATTCCCGATCCGGGCAGCCAGCAGATGGGTTTTCCCCGTGCCTGGGCCCGCCAGTACCATTACCGGTCCGTCGATCTTTTCCACCGCCGCGCGTTGCGCTGGGTTGAGGCGATCGAGTTCCGTTTGGAACGTTAGGTTATAGTGGTGAGCGAGCTTGCGCAAAAGAGTTGGTCTTTGGAGTCTCTAAGGTAAACTAACAATGTTCTGACCTATTTAGGTCTTATGGTATTCAAACACTCAAGCCCTCTAAAAACAACCTTTACTTCCCCCCCACAAAAAGCGCCGAAATACTCTCATTATCGTGGGTCTTGCGAATACCCTTTGCGAATAGGGCGGCGGAGGAAAGCACTTTGATCTTGGGAGAGATCTGTTTTAGGGGAACCGCGTCACAGACGATGAGCGTCTCTAGGGCAGATTTTTCGATCTTCTCGTAAGCGTTCCCACTCAGTATGGGGTGGGTAGCGATGGCGCGTACTGATTTGGCACCACGCTCCATGATCAGGTCCGCTGCTCGGCACAGGGTGCCGGCCGTATCCACCAGGTCGTCCACTAGGATAACATCCGCCCCATCGACGTCACCGATCAGGGTCATTCCGGCTATTTCACCAGCACGTTTGCGGTATTTATCACAGATAACCACGTTGCGTTCGTAGTACTTGGCATAGTCGCGGGCACGCTTTACGCCCCCCATATCAGGGCTGGCGAAGGTGACATTGCTCATGTCTTGCCGATCGAAGTAGGGAATATAAATCGCCTGGCTTTTAAGGTGGTCTACGGGGATATCAAAAAAGCCCTGAATTTGGTCCGCGTGCAAGTCTAGGGTCATGATTCGATCAGCGCCTGCTTCTACGAGTAGATTAGCAATCAACTTAGCACTGATGGGTACCCGAGGCTGATCTTTACGATCCTGACGAGCGTAACCGAAGTAAGGAATTACGGCACATATGTAACCGGCCGAAGCCCGACGCGCCGCATCGATGGTCAGCAGCATTTCCATCAGGTTTTCGTGTGGCTGGAAGGTACTGCCAATAATGAAGACGTATTCTCCCCGAACACTCTGCTTGATGATGGGCTGCATCTCCCCATCATTGAAGCGGGATACGTGCAATTCCCCTAAATCCTGGCCGTAGGCCGTAGCGATCTTTCTAGACAGGTACTGACTTCCAGTAATCGATAACAAGGTGACCTCATCGGTCATCGGAGTGAGACGTGGCTTGTGGGACATGCCAACAAAGGTAGGAGGATAGTTTGATAGTGGCCGCTATCCATCAAATATTAAACCGCCGCAGTTACTTGACGCTACCCGCTTCCAGGTAGGCGCGGAGGTCTTCCACTTGCTGATTCGTCATTCGTTCAGCGGTATAATGCGGCATGTAGGCCCGCTTACCGGGGATGGGGCTGGTGCCGTACCGACTCACCTGATAGGTAGAATAGCGGGTGTATTTCGGGAAATGTTTGGTGAGAAAGTTATAGTCATGCACTGTCTCGCTGAGCGAGAAAAAGCTATACCGTTGGTCTTCGTGGCAGTGGAGGCAGGCTTTTTGATAAAGCATTCTTCCGGATTCCAAATCAGGCGTTTCTACCGAATATCCCACCTTCCGGTCTTCAGGAGGCAGCACAAAGGTAGCGGGGCTGGCTAATAGGTAGCGATCTTTGATATCTCGGATAAGCCCATCATTACTTCCCCGTGGCCGCTCGATGGCCCGATTGATGCGACCAATCTCTTCATCATCAATCGGGAGGTCTGAAATTTTGAGCCCAATTGTGTGCAAGTAGGCTAGAACCGATTCCATTTCCACCGGTTTCAGGGCTTCTCCCTGCGCACATTCGGTGGCACAAAGCTGGATGGCACCGCGCAGGTCGTGGCGGGCACCTTTAACCAAGTCACCGTATTTTTTTTCGTAATCGCCGTTGTAGTAAGTTTCCCTATTGACGGCTCCCCAGAGGGTCGTTCCAGGTAAAAATGGCAGGTCATTTTCTTCGGCATAAAGTAATCTTGCAACGGGGTCGGGCCTGGGTAAGTCAGGGTCTTCTTTTACCACATTATGGCAGCTGGTACACTTGAAGTGGGCGCTTTGCTTTCCCCCTTTAGCCATAATTCCCTCTAGCACCAGGCGCTCTCCAAGTTCAGCAGAAGCTCCTGCTACCTGGCGCACCATCACGTCGGCGCGCTCGGGGGCCCCAAGTCCGCGTAGCATTTCGTAAACCAGCGTGTCGGGGTCAACCACCGGAAGGGTGTGCGGCCTGCTAGTCCAACTAAGTAGGCCAAACACGAGAAGAGGAAGAGCGAAGAAAAGGTACTTCATGGCTTATTTATCCAGAACACGGCACACGTTCGACGAGCTTAGTGAGCACCTGCGGCCGCGCCCTATTTACAAATGAGTGAATGCAAGAATGATTGATGGGAAGAATGACTTATAAGCTTTTGTATTAAGCATCTTCCTGCTCTATTCTCTTACCCAAAAATCTAGAGATTGAACCAGCGACTGATCGTGAAGCCGATCCGGAATTCTCCGTCACCCCAATTACTAGTAGTGTAAGGGATGTAGTCCGTTTCGAAAATACCGGTCGCATTAGTGAAATTAAGCTGGAATACGTGGCCACCAGTATCCCACTCGATGCCCACTCCGACGGGAACTTGATAACCATTATCGGCCGTCAGGGTATTACTGAAGGGTACCATTACATCACCCAGTAAGGCCATCACTTTTGATACCTGGAAGCGGGCCGCCCCGCCCAAACTGAGCATTGTGTTTTCGCCGGCGAAGGGCACTAGATTCCGGTGAGTAACACTCGGTACCAATTGCAGGCTCAAGGAATTACCGAATTTACGCGCTACCACCAGCCCCCCGTAAAAAGCCATCCGGTGGGCAAATTTTGGAAAGCTCTGGACGAGGTTATCATTGCCTTCAATTTTTTGGGCCGTACTGAAAGTAGCATTGCCCACCAGTGCCGCCGAAAACGGAAAGCCGTTGGTTTCCTGGTGCAACACCCTCGCTTTAGCTACTAAATTTAGGTTCTGCCGTAGGCCCGCTTCTCCGTTGGGCGTAGCACCAGAACCTTTCGCGCGGTACAAACCAATCGTTAAGCTATTGCTGAAACCATAGTCAGCCCCAATAGCAACGTCTTCGGCGGTTTCCAGGCCATAGAAGGTTTGCCAACCACCGTTGTCACCGAACATATCCCCAAAGCGGTGGCTGATACGGACGTCTAACTTGCCTTTGGGCAGGGTCTCAACACTGTGCAGATTCACGGCCCGGGTATCCTTAAAAGTACGGTCGACTCGCTCCCGCTGAGCGGTCAGACTCAGGCAAATAAACAGCGAAAGGGCTAAGCAGTAAATATTTTTCATTGTAAATAGGCAAAATTTAGAGGATGGGCGGTAGCATTGAAAATAATTGGTTCCACAAGTAACATTTAAAATTTATTCGATCTCCAGCCAAATATTCGGAAAATGCTAAATTCTAAATATTCAATCAAACTTTTTCTAGTCAATTAGGGCGCGGCCGCAGGTGCAAAGTACATTGAGTAATGAGTTCCTGACCGGAAAATGGGGAAACAATCACATTCGGATTATTCCCGAGGGAAGCCGGCGTCTAGCCAGCATTCGATTAAGTTCAGCTCTTCAGCCGTAAGATCTTGAGGTCGATCACTGGGAGCGTAATTAGGTGGCATCCCCACGTTAGGATCGTCCATTTGGGAGATGACCCGCTGGCGGAATGTACCGTCGTTAAGGTTTGCGAGTAAGCCATCGTAATCATTATATAAGCCCGGAGCACCTCCGAGATGGCAACCACTGTATGCACAGGATGCTTCGATAATCGGACGAATTTCAACCTCATAGGTAGGGGTAACTCCTTCACATAGGGAAGGCTCTGGCTCTGGCAGGGAATCTTTAGTACATCCGCCAATGGTAATGATCGTTATAGAAAACAGACTGATTAACGTCAAAAAACGCATATGGAAAAGCTTTTGGGGTATGGCGGGCCAACTAAATCAGGGTGTTAGTTGTAGGTAAAGCGGTTACCGATCGCGCAAATTTCGGAAAGGGAACCCGCATTTCCCCCCATGGGTTGCGCCTTCGCATTGACAAAACTTAATAAAATCAAGATATGTATCCGGTAGAACTCACCATTCCGATGGCCAAAGACCTCACGGCTTATGGATTTACTAGCCTCACCAATACTGAAGAAGTAAACGAAGCTCTTGGCCAACAGGAAGGCACAGCCTTACTGGTCGTCAACTCCGTATGTGGCTGTGCCGCGGCCAATGCCCGGCCTGGCGCAAAGATGGCCACCCAGAATGAGAAGAAGCCAGATAGCCTCTACACCGTTTTTGCCGGTGTTGACCGGGAAGCTACCGCTACTGCCCGCGAGCACCTCCTTCCTTACCCACCCAGCAGTCCCTCCATTGCCTTGTTTAAGGACGGCAAACTGGTACACTTCCTAGAACGTCACCACATCGAAGGCCGCTCCGCTGAAATCATCGCCGAAAACCTGAAAATGGCTTTTGATCGCTACTGCTAAAGATGGCGGCTTACCGGCCCCTTCCGTAAATAATATTGATGGCCCTTTGCGTCCTTGCAAAGGGCCATTCTAATGTTGGTCAGTAATATTTTGGGCCACGTGCAACAGGTAGGGTAAAGGGGAAATTAGTGGTTGAGGACGTTCTCAGCCAAATAACCTCAAGCCATCCTTTCGTTTGGCGTACGGCCAAATTTTAAACCAACTTCAAGAATTTATCTTTTAAGACCACCCTAACGTTCTAAAAACCTACAAACCGGTTTCAAAAGCGTTATCCCAAGACCAACAAAGTACCTCAATCAATGCACATAATTGTCTTACTTTCTCAGCTACTACTAAATGCCCCAGCCCCACAAACAGTCAGTGTAAGCATGCAAAGCAGCAGCGATAAACCAGGCAATATCCATTTAGCCGTTTATGATACCGAAGAGTCTTTTGAAGAAAAGAATGATCTCATTACCCTGATCAACAAAAGCGAGAATGGTGAGCTTAAAATTGAGGTTGCTTTACCCAAGCCTGGGCGGTACGTGCTGGCGGCTTACCATGATGTAAATGGTAATGGTAAGCTTGACACTAATTTATTTGGTGCACCAGCGGAACCTTATGG
>JBCDGT010000210.1:0-6229 GCA_038750915.1 Bacteroidota bacterium | reverse complement strand
GCTAAACTTTAGCTGGACCCCAAGACATGTACCACAACCTGCTGCTGATGAATACATCTTAGAGGTTTTTGAACTCGTGCCAGGACTTTCCTGGGATCAAGTGATCCGGACCAACCTTATCTACCGGTCCAATCCATTAACCACTTGGAGTTTTCCTTACGTTACCAACCAGGAACCTGCCCTGAACCTAGGAAATCGCTACCTCTGGCGGGTACAGGTGCGGGATCGGAATCCCGCTAGTGACCGGCAATTTATTGATTTTGGTTACAGCGCTCCGCGAGCCTTTACCTATGGTACTGAAGAAGAAATAATTGCGGCTAGTTGCCCGCGAGTAGATCGTTTTTTCGCTCAGGCAATGGAATCAAGACGGGGTGAACTGGCCTGGGCGTTGACGGGGACGGACCTACTCGACCGTACGGAACTGAGGTATCGCCCTGCCAATGCTGCTTGGCTACCCTACGTAAGCTTGCCTACGGAGGCCAACACTTTGCCCTTGGATTCCCTGGAACCAGGTACGGACTACGAGGCAGAACTCTGCGTCATTTGTACCAACGGAGATCGCAATTGTACTCCCTTGTCCTTTACCAGTCTAACGATCACAGAAGACTGTGGCCCTTTGGTCGTACCGACGGCTATTCCGCTTTCCGAAACAAGCTTACAGCTGACTTGGCAAACCGTTGCACAAGCAACGGGCTACCGCGTGTATTGGAGCCCGGTTGTTACCCAAATCCCCTCGGGGCCACGGATTCCCGGACAGGTACAGCGCAGAGTTCCCGCAGGCGGACTCCGCCCTGCTCCCAGAACCGTACCTCGCACCAGCGGCCGCGCCCCAGCGCCGACGATTAGCCCCGCACCAAACCTGACACCCGTTGCCGATAGTCTCGTCATTGCCGCAGGCATTACCCAGGCTACTGTAACCGATTTGGTGCCGGGGACTGACTACAACTTCCGTTTCTGCAAGCTTTGCCCGGATGGCTCCGAAGAATGTTACGAATGGGTACTGGACTTCAACGGGCAGGACGACGATTGCCTGAATAATCTGGTCTTTACCCGTCCGGATAGTACCGATACTACTTTGGATATCGCCTGGACCTATGATTCCACCTCAGTGGCTGCCAACGATAGTTTCACCCTGATCTGGCAGGTGGCTGATGCTGCCCTGCCGCCGCACGATACGGTCCTGGCTTATGCGGATTCTATCTATACGCTCACGGATTATATCCCAGGTTATACTTACACACTTAAGGCTTGTGCGGAGTGTACTGCGGGGCAACCAATTTGTAAAGACCTACCACCATTCGGTGGTTGTGTAGCCGAGTACCTACCCCAATTAGTGGATGCTACCACAAACAAAGCCCTGCTTGGTTGGCCCGTAACGGATACCCCGGCGGTAACCACCCGCTTACGGTACCGGATGCCATTCTTTGGAGGATGGCAACGAGCTTCCGTAGGGCAGTTGACCGATTTTAATACCGCTGACTATTCCTTCGAGGAAGCACAATTGGCCCAGACCGGGAGGCTGCGGCAACGGCTCGTTTACATCGCTCAGGTACAGACCCAGTGTTTTGATACGCTCTGGTCAGCCTGGTCGGAGGCAGTACCTTTTAGTTTGGCCTGTACCCTTGACGAAGTTGATACGCTTAGTGTCCACGAACTAACCGATACCAGTGCACTGATTACGGCTTTCTCCCTGCCAAATGCCGTGAAATACACCTTCGAGTTACGAGAAGTCGGTAGTGCGAACTGGACTGAATTTCCCGATTTAACGGAGTCCGCATTACCGCTTTTAGGCCTTACTCCAGCAACGGAGTACGAAGTGCGGATGAAGTACTTCTGTGGACAAAACGTTTGGTCGAATTTCAGCCCAATTAAACGATTCCGCACGCTACCCCCCTGTGATCGACCTTCAGATCTTGTGCTGAGTAATATTCTGGTGAGTAGCGTAGACCTAAGTTGGGTGTCCTCGGAAAATGCCCTCAGTACGGAAATTCGCTATCGCTTAATGCCGATTAACCGAGGGTATTACATGACCGCGCCGGGAGCCTGGGAATATGCTAGTTTTGCGGGGGCTACGGAGACGCTGGATAACCTATTACCAGGTGGTTCCTACGAGATTGAAGCCTTGAGTGAATGCGGAGTTAACCGCAGCGCTTATACCACTAGAGATACTTTCCATTTGGCTTGTGCGCCGCCTGAATTGCTAGTAAGTGACGTACAGATTGATCGGGCCACTTTCAGTTTGCCGACCATTTCTCCGAATAGTGGCAATCACCAGTTTGCCATCCGGGAATTGGGAGATTCCGCCTGGATAGATTTTAACGCTATCTCCCCCTACGCTTTTGCTTTCCGAACGGACCTTCAGGATTTGACGACCTACGAATCTCGCGCAAAGAGTGTTTGCCCTTCCGGGGAAGTGTCTCCTTGGTCCGACACGGTACAATTTACTACGCCGGTGGACTGCCGAGTGCCGGAAAACCTTGGTGTAGTGTCCTTATCTACCTCCGGTGCGCAGCTGCGTTGGGACGTAACGGGGACGATCACCGAATGGCAGGTGCGGTTACTCGAGCAAGACCCCATGCAGCCGATTGCTGCGCAGGCGGCTCCCATTGGACCTACCGTTGGTCGCCTTGGTGGAACGGAAGGCAGCGGTGGAAATACGGGACCGCCACCACCACCACCTGACCCTTACGCTAGTTGGCAGACCTTTACGGTAACGGATCCGGGTAAAATCTTCGCCAACCTCAGCGAAAATATGAACTACAAAGTGGTGGTGCGAGCGACTTGCCCTACTGCTGGCTGGACGGACTACTCGGAAGAGCTGTCTTTCCGAACGCTTTGTGAAAGTCGGGCGCCAGATACCGCTTATGCGGATCAATTATTACCGAGTTCGGCTGTGGTGCATTGGTCGCGGGTGAGCAACTGTTTGGAAGATTATACGGTGGTGATCGAAAGCTTGGAGCCGCTGAACAACAATATGGCCACCACTATGGCCCTTCCAGGAGGCATTACTCCTGGCCGTACGGGGCGGGCGAGCGCCGAAACCGCCGGGGTAATTTATCGGGATTCCATAACGACTACTACTCGCTCGGCGTCTTTCACGGGCTTACGGGCGAATACCGAATACCGGTTCCGGGTCAGGGCTCGTACGAAGTACAATAATTTTACACCCGAAGCGGCGGGCTATACAACCATGGCAGATTTGGGCGCGGCCGCAGGTGCCAGGATCGTTGGTGCAACCGATTATGGCCCGTATTCGGCCTGGTACATTTTCCGTACGGACCATTGTGCTCAGCCTTATGACTTGGTAGAAGAACCGGTAGATCGGACTACGATGGAAATCAGTTGGACGCCGAGTAATGGAGTGAACGACTATGAGTTCAAATACAAATTAGCCGAAGATGCGGGGGCTACTTGGGCTTTTATCAATACCCAAGAGCCTTTCGTGCAACTGACCGGCTTACTGTCCAATGCCATTTATGATTATCAAGTAACGGAAATTTGTCAGAATGGGGTAGCTACCATTCCTGCTCCTCAAGATAGCTTCTTTATGGAGCGGCCTAGCTTAAACAATGGCTTTTACGTTTGTGGGGCCCTTTCCGACGTGGATACGGATAATATGAATCCGCTGCCAAGCCTGGCCATTGGGGATACCATCAGGGCCTTTGACTTCCCCGTAGTGATCACCTTAGTAAGTGGCTCCAACGGAGTGTTTACTGGAGAAGGACAGATACAACTACCGTACTTTAATAAAGCACACTTTGCTTTTGTTTTCGAAGGCATCTTCGTCAATGATGAGTACCAAATGGCGGATGGTTATCTGGAAGCTACGGGCTTTGGCGTAGAAGTCTTACCTCCCTGGGCGGATGCGCTGCTGGATGAGATCATGGGGGCTCTGCAAATGCTCGATGCCTACAACCAAGACCAGCAGCTTGAACTGCTGGATAGCCTTATGGCCTGCTGTCCGGGCTCTCTTCCTCCAGATTTACAACAGTTGATTTTTAATGTCCAGAGTTGCTACGCTCAACAAGATTCCTTAGATAATCCTAATTACAGCCTGTGTGACGACATGCTCGATGACTTAATGGACAGCATCGATAGCTTATTGAACAGTATTTATGGGGGTAGTTTTCAGGTCCAATTTGCGGCTCACCCCGACCAGTCTTTTGGTTTTGACGAGAAAAAAGTGACTTATCCAGCCGAATGGTACGAACTAGAAGAGCTGGCGGGTGATGAATATTATGTTCCTTATAAATCGACTAAACTCGGAGCCATTGATCGGGTGAAAGCGATAGTACCTACTCCGGCTTATTCGGATAGTGTAGCCTTTGATATGCCAGCGGAAGCACCGCCACCGATATATTCCTTTGTTGGCAGGGAAGCCGTAATTCAGTTTTCGAACGTTAATTTGCCGGGTGATGATTACTATTTGGCTGCCGCTCAGGTTCCTGAACCCGGAGATACCGTGCCTCCCTATATTGCGGGCTTACTAAACGTAATTCCTTACCCAGAACTTGAGCTTAAAGTTACCTTAGTACCACTTAGTACCGCAGCTGCTAATGGACTGAATGCTGCGGATATTATGCTGGGGCTTACCGAGATTCTTGGACAGGCAGTTGTTGCCCCTTCGGTTTTTATTGATGATGTTTTTGCTCCCTCCTATGGTGCTCCATTAGATGCAGTAGGGAGCGGTATTCTCACGAACTACAACGGTGAGATGAATGCCATTATTGATGCCTATTCCGCCCAGGAAACTATTGAGGCGGATCGGCACTACGTCTTTGTCTTAGCTTCTTCGGATTATGAGCCAATTTCCCGGAGTGGTTTCATGCCTAGGGGACGTCAGTTTGGATTTCTTTACCGAGGTAATATCGGAGTAGGACCGGCCTTTACTCGGGCGCTGGCTCATGAGCTGAGCCACGGTGCATATGTTCTAAAGCATACTTGGGACGAGCATCCTAGTGCGATGCCGGAAGGAGGAACCCAAAACTTAATGGATAAGTTAGGGGGTACCGAACTCCTGAAGTGGCAGTGGGATTTGATTCACGACCCTGTGGCCCGGCCACTGTTGCCAGGAGATGAAGATAGCGAGAGTATTGTGGTCACAAATATGGCCATATTTGATAGCCTACGAAATGAAGATAATACCCTCACTTTTATTAGTCCTTCCGGAAAACCCGTTACGATCCCGGCTACTACCACGGTTGTATCTTTTAATTCTGGCGATGATTTGGGAGGCTGTGATAAATTTATCTTATATCCTTTCGGTACCCTTAGTTATTTCAGTTATACTGAAAATGAAGAGACCAAATCTTTTACTACTTGTTATAGTTGTTCTTCCAGTAGTTTTGTGGGGTATACTGTACCCAATGGAGATGCTCCTGGTTGTGGAGCTGCTTACCTAGATACGCTAAGTAAAAAAGCGAATCCTACTAAGGCTATTGTTGGTTTTCCTTGCTACAACAGTGATGGTATTGTCTTTAAGGCTGGAAATATAGATTTCCCCTACGATTACAACGCTATTCCGGTAGCTGGGCACAACCTTGCTGGGGGGATTGAAGAGTATAACTTCCTCGTTAGTCATTACAACAGCTTGGAAGATGAAGAATTCATCACCAGTCCTTATTTCTTCCCTGCGCTTAATAATAGTGTAATGGGGGCTTTTGTGCTTGCCGTTGCTCAGTACGCCGATTGTGCTAACGAAGCCGCGGTTTATGTTTTTACCCACATCCACCAATTAAATAACCATCCAGATTTTTTCAAGGCATGTGGGCTAGACATGTTGAACGAAATTCGGGGGGACATCTTTTTGATGCAGCAATATATGGTGCAAGAGTACATCCGCTTGCAAACCCAGCAAGAGGTTGTTCATACACTACCACCAATTGCGCCTCCCGTTTTTACGGATGCAGAGATCAACGTCTGGAGAAATGCGGAGACTTCCGTCTACCAAGTGTCGAAACAGCTGGAAACTACCTTATGGAGTGAAGCTTACTGGGCGGATATAGACCCAACAAGTATTGATGATGCTAACCAACTGTTAACAGACTTTTATGAGTATCGAGAAGACGAATGCTTATTTACCAATTTAACCCTTGAGCAAAGGATAAAGGCTTTAAAAACATTGTCTTTATTGACTTTACGGGAGCCGAATTTCCTTGATTTCAATTTTGGGAAAGCATTATATACTGCTCCACTATTTGCCCTTTTGGGACCCATTGCTAGCCCTTGG
>JBCDGT010000209.1:0-6246 GCA_038750915.1 Bacteroidota bacterium | reverse complement strand
CTGTGCTTCAGCAAGGTGGTTTTAACCCCTTGCTACTCCTCTTTACTATCTTCGCCCTATGGCAAATTCTTCCTTTCCTAAACTAGGTATTCTTGGCGGTGGCCAACTTGGTAAAATGCTCTGTCAGGCGGGAGCGGATTGGCACCTACCAATTCACGTACTGGACGCTAATAATGGCTTTCCGGCAGCACCCTACTCCACCGTATTCAAAGCTGGCAATTTCCGGGATAAAGAAGATGTGCTGGCCTTCGGTCGGGAAATGGACGTAGTAACCATCGAGATCGAACACATCGATACGGACGCCATGCACCAACTGGTGGCGGAAGGCATTAAGGTGTATCCCCAGCCGGATAAGGTTGATTTAATCAAAGACAAAGGTCTCCAGAAACAGTTCTACGCGGAGCACCAACTTGCGACTTCACCCTTCGAACTATTCGCAAATGTGGAGGAAGTGCGGATGGCCATAGCGAGTGGCAAATGGAAGCTTCCCTTCGTCCAGAAAGCGCGCACGGGAGGCTACGATGGCCAAGGGGTGGCGGTAATCCGCAACGAGCGAGATTTAGCCGAAAAGCTTCTCGCGGGCCCTTGCCTCCTGGAAGAACTGGCGGATATTGATAAGGAGTTGGCCATCATCGTAGCGCGCAATCCCTCGGGGGAAATGCGGGTATTCCCGACGGTAGAAATGGAGTTTCATCCTACGGCCAATCTGGTGGAATTCTTGATCTGTCCGGCTTCAATCGACCGGGATACGGACGTAAGAGCGGCGAAGCTCGCTCGATCCGTAGCGGATAAAATGGATATTGTTGGCCTGCTAGCTGTAGAACTTTTCCTTACGAAATCCGGTGATATCCTAGTAAAGGAAGTAGCGCCTCGGCCACACAACTCCGGTCACCACACCATCGAGGCATGTATGACCAGCCAGTACGAACAGCACTTACGGGCCGTCCTTGATCTACCGCTGGGGCCAACCGATTTAATCCGGCCTGGTGCTATGATTAATCTACTGGGCGCCGCAGGCCACCAAGGCCCCGCCGTTTATGATGGCTGGGCGAGTCTACTCAGTATACCGGAGGTTTATCCCCACCTCTACGGTAAAGAGGAAACCCGCCCTTTCCGCAAGATGGGCCACGTAACGGCACTAGGGGATACCGTAGCCATGGCCCGTGAACGGGCGAAGGCTGCTAAGGAAGCAGTGCGAGTAATTAGTAAATAGCTGGCGGTTATTGCATTTCACACATCGATGAATTTTTGCGGCTGCGTCAGCAAAAGATGCAGCCGATGAGGAAATGGGGCATGCGCTACTTTCCAAGGTTGATTTCTATGTCTACGACGAAAACAACGACTACTTCTTGCTAGTCGAGCTCCTCCATGGTTCCGTTCATCGGATACATCTATTCGCCTGACGCAGTCGGCGGAAAGTTTATCCGATGCGTCGGAAAACAGAGAACCGGACTTTGCACCCGCGCCCGCGCCCAGGGAAAAGCTTGCCGCAACAAGATTGCGTTAAAGTCCTACCTTTAAGGGCATAATACATACCAACACCATGATGATCCGTACTTTATTCGTAGGCCTTTGCTGTGCCTACGGCTTATTACTCTCTGCTCAATCTTCACCGACGCGTTTACTAGACGAACCTGCTTTAAGTGATAGTCACGTAGCTTTCCGTTACGCTAATGACTTGTGGATAGCCGACCGGAACGGCGACAACCCCCGCCGCCTTACCGTCGATGCCGGCCTGGAAAGAAATGCCATTTTTTCCCCCGATGGAAAAACCGTGGCCTTCAACGCCCAATACGCCGGCAATACCGATGTATATACCGTACCAGCTGCTGGCGGTGTTCCCACCCGTCTTACCTATTACCCCTGGGCGGATTTTCTGTGGGACTACGACCCCAAAGGGGAGTCGTTGCTCTTCGGATCGGGCCGAGAAACCTTTACCGGTGCTCACCTCAAGCCCTACGTGATCAAGCCCGCCGGCGGGCAAGCCACGCACCTCAACGATATCCCTACCGCCTTTAATGCCAGCTATTCCGCTAACGGCCGCTTTCTAGCCTATAACCCGCTGCCCGAAGCCTTCGAACAGTGGAAAAATTACCGTGGTGGCCGCTTTAGCAGAATCTGGATCCAGAACCTTAGAGATGATTCGGTCGTGGAAGTGCCCACGGAAGGCTCGAACGACGTACAGCCACAATGGCTAGACGGCAAGGTATACTTCCGTAGTGATCGTAACGGAGAGTTTAACCTCTTCAGCTACGACCCAAGAAGTAAAGCCGTTGAACAATTGACGGACTACCAAGACTTCCCTATTCTTGACCTTGGCCCCGGCCCCGATGCCCTGGTCTATGCTCAAGCAGGCTACCTACATGAGTTTGATCCCAAAACGAAGCAGAGTAAGCGGATCAACATCACCATCAAAACGGACTTACCGGAGGTACGTCCCCGGGTAGTGGATGGTCGCCGTTTTTTAAATTATGGCTCCCTGAGCCCTACCGCGGCCAGAGTTGTAGTTGATTATCGTGGAGATATTCTGACGGTGCCGACTAAGAACGGTGATGTTACTAACCTTACCGAAACCCCCGGTGTACACGAATCTTTCCCGGCTTGGTCTCCGGACGGAAAAACCATTGCTTACTTCTCCGACGCCTCCGGAGAGCACCAATTGCACCTGTACGATGCTAAAACGAAAAAGGCCAAGGAGGTGAAGTTGACCGGTACTGGTTTTTATGCCTACATCCATTGGTCTCCCGACAGCGAAAAACTAGCATTCGTTGATAATGGTCGTAATATTTATGTCCTTGATGTCGCAGACGGAACTATTACAAAAGTCGACGCTGATGATGCTTACTTTCCTGGTGCTTACCGCGATTTATTTGGCAGCTGGTCAGCAGATTCCCGTTGGTTGGCCTACTCCAAAATTACGGAAACAAATTTCGAACAGGCCTTCCTCTACGATACTAAAGCGAATAAGTCAATGCCCGTATCCGATGGGCTCTCTAACGTTACGGAACCCATTATTTCCCCTGATGGGAAGTACCTCTACCTCTCCGCCTCCACAGATGCAGGCCCCGTGGTGAACTGGTTCCAGCAGTCAAGTCAGGACATGGACGTTTCCAATTCCATTTACCTAGTCACTTTGCAGCAAGAGACGACCTCTCCCCTTAAACGTAAGAACGACGCCGAAGAAATTGCTGAGGACGAGGAAGAGGAAAAAGAAGACGAGGAAGACGAGGAAAGTGAAAAAGATGATGCTGATGAGGAGGAGGAGGAAGACGAAAGTCTGCAAGTTGATTTTGACGGTATCGAAAACCGTATCATCGATCTACCCATTCCTCCGGGAAATTACTATAATTTATCGGCCGTCAAGTCTGGTTTGCTATTCATCTCCGCTGCGGATGATGGTAGTAGCAAGGTGATGTCTTTTAACCTGGAAGAGCAGGAGGCAAAGCCCCTAATGGCCGCTAGAGAATTTGAGGTATCTGCGAATGGTAAGAAATTACTTTTTGGTAGTAACGGCCGTTGGTCCTTGGCCGGAGTGGGGCAAGCGAAAGGAGAGGCCATCAATATGAATGGTTTGCGCGTAAAAATTGATCCACGGGCAGAATGGAAGAACATTTTCCACGAAGCTTGGCGTGTTAACCGTGATTACTTCTACGATCCCGATATGCACGGAGTAGACTGGGACGCTGCCCGCGCAAAGTACGAACCCTTCCTCGCGGACGTAACCTGCCAGGGAGACCTGTATGAAGTAATGAAGTGGATGATGAGTGAGCTGGGTGTAGGACACCACCGCTTCGGCGGTCCCGCCCCTCTGGTAGAAGGGCCTGAGTACGTTCCTGGCGGTTTGCTGGGTGCGGATTATGAAGTGGCCAACAACCGCTACCGCATCAAGAAAATTTACGGTGGCTTAAATTGGAATCCGCGGCTGCGTAGTCCGCTTACGGAACCAGGAGTCAACGTCAGTGAAGGCGAATACCTGCTGGCCGTTGATGGGGAAAATTTGGTGGGAACAGACAACCTTTACCGCCTGTTTGAAGATAAGGCGGGCCGCAATGTCACCATAACGGTAGGTCCCAATGCAGACGGCTCGGAGTCCCGTGAGGTGGTCGTAACGACCATCAACAACGAGCGTGCCCTGCGGAATCGTGATTGGGTAGAAGGTAACCTCAAGCGGGTACACGAAGCTACGAATGGGCAAGTGGCCTATGTATACGTCCCGAATACAGCAGCTGGAGGACACCAATACTTCAAACGGTACTTCTTCCCACAGGTCGACAAAAAAGCCATCATCGTGGATGAGCGCTTTAACGGTGGCGGCCAGATTGCCGATTACTACGTAGAACTATTATCTCGACCCTACCAGAATAGCTGGACTTACCGCTACGGACAGGACCATGAGGGCCCACTTGCTGCGATTCACGGCCCCAAGGTGCTACTGGTAAACGAGATGGCGGGCTCCGGCGGAGACCTATTCCCCTACCTATGGCGGCTGTACGGCCTTGGGCCAATTATTGGTAAGCGCACCTGGGGCGGCCTGGTGGGGGTTCTTGGCTTCCCAAGCTTCATTGATGGAGGTTCCGTAACAGCACCCAACGTTGGTTTTTGGGACAAGGATGGTTTCCGGGTGGAAAACGAAGGGGTGGCACCCGACATCGATGTGAACCAATTTCCCGCTCAAATGAAAGATGGTCGGGACCCACAATTGGAGCGGGCCATTGAGGAGGTGATGAAGATGCTCAAGGAAAGTCCGCCGGCCGAATATAAGCGGCCACCTTTCGAGAAAAGAGGAACAGGTTTGCGGGAATAAGGAAGTTAATCGATTTTCGCCCCGTTTTGGTTTGTTCCGACCACTTCTGCTAATGCAATTCGGAATTAAAAAAATCCCTCTAACCAGCACTGGTTAGAGGGATTTTTTATCTGAACATTCACAAAGCAAAAGCTCAGGGTCAGCTACTGTTAAGCAGCTTTTATGGCTTTACCTAGCGATGAATTACTAGGCGCTCCGTGAGCAGCTCTTCAGAGGTTTGAACACTGATTAGGTAAACACCTGCAGCAAGGTGGCCGATATCAAGGCTAGCCTGCTCGATGCCTTCGTAACTACGGCGGAAAATTTCTTGACCGTTGATACTTAAGACACTGATCTGGCTAATTTCATCAGCGACTCGCACGGAGACGATATCCGTAGCTGGGTTCGGGAAGAGCTCCACGTCGGCCTCCGCCAGATCATTGGCGTCAAACCTTCTGAGGGTTGGAATTTCTTCAATCACGGCAACGGCACCAGTAGAAGCGCCCGATGCTAAAGACCCGGTCACGGTAACTTCATCGATGTACACCTGATCTCCATTACCACTAGCGTCACACTGAATCCGGAATTGGGCACCATCAGTAAGGTTAAAGGATGCCGCGTCAAGGGTAACGGTCGCGGTGTAAAAGGAACCGTTAGTGAAGCTGGTTCCGCTGGCGTAGGCCGCTACCGTTTGCCAGCCTGAACCATCATTGTACCTCACCCAGAAATCTTCCCCGTTCTCCATACTATTGGGGTAGAAGTAGAGGCTAATTTCTACGCTACCAAGGCCGGCAAGGTCGTAGGTTGGAGAGGTCATGGAAGAGGCAGTACCGCTATTGTCTCTTAGGCGAATAGAGTAGGATCCCTCCCAACTAAAGCTGGTGTTTCGGCGCGCACAATCACTGCCGCCATCTATCCAGCCATCAAGGCCCGTTTCGAAGAAATAGCCTTCGGTGAAAGGCGTTCCACCACCGCCAGTACAACCAGTCGTTGAGCCAACTGCGGTAGCAGTTCCAGAAGAGTTACCGGCTGCATCCAGAGCCCGGACGCCAAAATTGTAGCTGGTACAAGTCGCGAGTCCAGTAACATTAACGGAAGTTCCTGTAACAGTGCCCAATGAAGTACCATCAACAAAAATTTCGTATCCGGTCACTCCGACGTTATCCGAGGAAGCATTCCAAGAAAGGCTCACTTGCGTGTCTTGTTCGTTGCTTACAGCAAGGCCCGTTGGTTGGCTCGGAGGAGTAGTATCTGGGCCACTTCCGCCGATGCAGAAGTCGGTCGCTTCACTACTGGTGAAACTTCCGCCACTAGCCAGTACAGTACCGCCATTACTCAAGGAGTAAGATCCGGTTCCGTAACTACAGCAAATTCCGTCACCGTAACTGTCAAAGATGGTAAAGGTGTAACAGTCGTCTACGAGGCAAATGGTTTCCGTAATTGTGGAACCATCGGGAGAGCTG